>JBEOKH010000436.1:0-7233 GCA_040275625.1 Thauera sp.
CACGCCCAGCGTGAGGACGCAGCCGACGATCACTACGCGCAGCGGCCAGTCGCCCGCGCGCTTGCGCAGCGCGTGCTGATCGGCGCGGTCGCCCTGCTCCTCGAAGGTCTCGGCCAGTCGGGTGTTGACGAACACGCGCAGCAAGGACACGTCGCCCTTGGCCACGGCCTGCATGGACTCGTACCACTCGCGGGCGATCTCGCGCCAGGACAGCCAGCCGATCGGCGAGTACAGCCCGCTGAGGTGAAAGCCGCGCACCTTGCCGGCCTGGGCGCCGGGGTTCTCGGCAACCCAGACCCCACCGGCCAGCATGGCGCGCTTGTGATGCTCGCGGATCTCGCAGCCATTGGCGATGCAGACGTAGCGCACGCTGCTGGGGATGGGGGCGCCCGCCGCGTCCTTGTCCCACTTCAGGCCGTGGTGCTTGTCGGCGCCGAACTCCAGCGGCTGGAATGCGCCGCAATGCGGGCACGGCACGTGGTAGCGGCAGCGGTCGGACGCGAGATAGGCTGCCTCGATGCGACTGAAGTCCTTGGTGGTCGGGGTCGAACTCTTGAGGCGCTTCTTCCGCGCGAAAGTGGTCTGCCGCGCCTCGGCCAGCTTGCGCGTGTCCTCGGCCTTGCGCTGCGCCTCGCGGCGTGCGGCGATCTCGCCCTTCGCATAGTTGAACAGGTGCGCCAGCGGCAGGTGGGCCGGGCACACATAGGCGCAGCAGCCGCAGGACAGGCAATCACCCATGCCGAGCTCGGCGGCGTCGTCGATGCGGCCGGCACGCACGCGCGCGGCGAGATCGAGCGGTACCAGACCGACCGGGCACACATCCACGCAGCGCCCGCAGTGCAGGCAGGCGCGCTGGCTGGCGGCATGCACCTCGGCGGCGGTGAGCGCGATGATGCCGCTGGTGCCCTTGACCACCGGTGCCTCCAGCCCGGGCAGCACCTGGCCCATCATCGGCCCGCCCATCAGCACGCGGCTCGGCGTCACCGTGAAGCCGCCGCAGAACTCGACCAGATCGGCCACTGGCGTGCCGATCGGCACCACCACGTTGCGCGGACTGCGGATCGCGCCGCCGCCCATGGTGACGACGCGCGACACCAGCGGCTTGGCGAAACGTACCGCGCGGCACACTGCAAGCGCGGTGCCGACGTTGTGCACGCTGACGCCGATCTCGGCCGACAGCTTGCCGGCCGGAATCTCGAGGCCGGTGACGGTGCTGACGAGCTGCTTTTCAGAGCCCATCGGATAGCGCGAGGGAACGCGCAGCACGGTGATGCCCGGGTGCGCGGCGGCGGCGGCGCGCATCGCCTCGAGCGCTTCGGGCTTGTTGTCCTCGATCGCGATCACGGTGCGCCGGGCGCCGAGGCCGCTGGCGATCAGGCGCACGCCCTCGACGACGTAGCCGGCGCCTTCGCGCATCAGGCGGTCGTCACAGGTCAGGTAGGGCTCGCACTCGCCGCCGTTGATGATCAGGGTCTCGATCGGGTGGCGGTTGCCGGCGTCGAGTTTGACCGCGGCGGGGAAGGCCGCCCCGCCGAGGCCGACAATACCGGCATCGCGTACCCGCGCAGAGACCTCGGCGCGCGACAGCGAGAACGGATCGACCGCCGGCTCGGTGTCGACCCAGCGCTCCTCACCATCGGATTCGAGCGTGATCGTCTGCACCGGCAGGCCGGAGGGGTGCGGCGCCATGTGGTCACCGATCGCCACCACCGTGCCCGAGGTCGGCGCATGCACCGGCGCGGACACCGAGCCCTGGTGACGGGCCAGACGCTGCCCCTTGAGCACGTGCTGGCCCACCCTGACCTCGGGCGCCGCCGGCTCGCCGATATGCTGCTGCAGCGGGATATAGAGGCGTTTCGGCAGCGGCAGGCGGGCGATCGGGTGGCAGGCGGTCGGGTCCTTGTTGCCCTCCGGATGGATGCCGCCGCGGAAACGGAAGATCTTCATGGTGCGTGCAGTCCTCGGGGCGGATCAGGCCTTGCCCAGGCCGGGCTTGTGCCAGCGCCAGTTGCGCAGGGTGACGGGGATGCCTTCAAGGTCGATGCCGCCGGTGGGGCAGACCTCGGCGCAGGCGCCGCAGCCGATGCAGGCTTCGCCGAGCACGACGTGGAGCTGCTTGGTCGCGCCCAGGATCGCATCGGTCGGACAGGACTTGATGCAGCGCGAGCAGCCGATGCAGTAGTCGGTGCGCACGCGCGCGAGCAGGGGGCCGCGGTCGGGCACGTTGCCGGGATCGAATGCAGCACCGATGATCTCGGCCAGCTTCTCGGCGACCGCGCGGCCGCCCGGCGGGCACAGGGTCACCGGGGCGTTGCCGGCGGCCACCGCGGCCGCCGCCTGGGCGCAGCCGGGGTAGCCACACTGGCCGCATTGCGAGCCGGGGAGGGCTTCGGTGATGCGCTCGACCACCGGGTCCACGGTGGCACCGAGCCATTGCGAGGCGAGGCCGAGCAGCCAGCCCAGCACCAGACCCAATGCGGCGACGGCCGCGACCGATACGATCATCATCATCTTCGTGCTCCTGGAAAACGGCTGCGGGCGTGCGGTCAGCGCACCGGCAGTCCGGCGAACCCCATGAAGGCGAGCGACAGCAGGCCGGCGGTGATGAGGGCGATCGGCACCCCGGCGAAAGCGGCGGGTACGTTGGCGAGCGCGATGCGCTCGCGCAGGCCGGCGAAGAGCAGGATCACCAGCGTGAAGCCGAGTGCAGAGCCGGCACCGTAGAGCAGGCTCTGCACGAGGCTGTTGTCCTGCTGGATGTTGAGCAGCGCGGTGCCGAGCACCGCACAGTTGGTGGTGATCAGCGGCAGGTAGATGCCGAGCGTGTGATGCAGCACCGGGCTCGCCTTCTGGATCGCCATCTCGGTGAATTGCACCACCGCGGCGATCACCAGGATATAGGTGAGGATGCGCAGGTGCATGATGTCCAGCGGCTGCAGCAGCGCATGCTCGACGACCCAGGTCGCACCCGAGGTGAGGGTCAGCACGAAGGTGGTCGCCAGCCCCATGCCGAGCGCGGTCTCGAGCCGGCTCGACACGCCCAGGAAGGGACACAGGCCGAGAAAGCGCACCAGGATGACGTTGTTCACCAGCGCGGTGCCGAGCAGCAGCAGCAGATATTCCTTCATGGTCCTTCCGGCGCGTGGAGGGGAGAGGGGGTGTGCAGGTTCATGTTAATTGACGTTGACGTAAACGACAAGTACTATTCGTGGCGTCGAGGGGCTTGTTTCGATCGTTGCCAGTGCTCGGGCGACGGCGGCGCTGCTCCTCGCGGTGGCGGCCCAGCTGTCGCCCCCATTAGCGTGCCCGCCGTGCTGCCGGCGGGCGTGAAGCCGCACCGAACCCGGAGGAAGACCGCCATGCCCATCGTCACCGCCGTAATGTCCACGCCCAATCCGCTGGCGAACAAGTTCATGATCGACGCCCCGCTGTTTTCCGGGCCGCCGCGCCACTTCAGCGCCGGTGCGCACGTCGTTGGCGACGCGCTCGGCGAAGACCTGCTGGCGGTGCCCGGCGTGGTCGAGGTTTATTGCACGGGTGAATTCGTCACCGTCACCCGCGATCGGGGCACGCCCTGGTCGGCGATCGAGGCCCCGGTCACCGCCCTCATCGAGGGCCACAAAGCGAAGCGCGTGATCGACATCGCCGGCCCCTCCGGCGTGGCGAGCGCGGCGGCCCCTGGCGCGCACGGCGCCGGGTCCGTCGACGAGGCGCCGGTGGAGGCCGAGGCCGACGACCCCGAACTCCTGATGCGGATCAACATGATCCTCGACGAACATATTCGCCCCTTTCTCGACAAGGACGGCGGTGGCCTGGACGTCCTGAAGCTGAAGGATTTCACCCTGACCGTGCGCTACAAGGGCGCCTGCGGCGGTTGCCCGTCGGCGTCGACCGGCACCCTGTTCGCGATCAACAACCTGTTGCAGAACTACGTGGACGATCGCCTGCTGGTTGAGCCGACCTACTGAGCGTGCCAGTCCCGTCGCGCGGCGGCGGGGCCCGCGAGGGCGGAGCGCCTTTCGGCCTCCGCCCTGCCTGCACGTCATCAAGGGGCGCGGGCGCCTTGGTCAGCCGCCAGCGAGCGCCGGGACGATCGTGATCCGGCTGCCGTCGTGCACCGCCTGCTCGGCTTCGCCCGACATCACCATGGTGCCGTCGATCGCCACGTTGAGGCTGCGATCCTCGAGCGCGGCGGCGTCGGGGCCGAGCCGGCGGCGCAGCGCCGCACGCAGTTCGGCGACGTTCTCCACCGGCTCGTCGAGCACCATCGTGCGCACCGGGCTGCCGGGCAGTTCGACCTCGACCGCAAAACCGGTGACGATGTGCGCCAGGCGCGCATGCCAGGCTGGCTGCGGGATGCCTTGATCGTCAAGTCCGGTGACCGCGTAGAAGCGCGCCTTGAGCGCCTCGAACTCGGCGCGGTCGATCTTCTCGCCCTTGAACGGGCCGACCTTGATCTCTTCCTCGAACCAGCGCCGCGGCAGGGTATCGTCGGCGGCACGCAGGCCGAGGCGATAGTTCATCAGGCGCTCGAGGCCGATGATGTTGCGCCCGCACTCTTCCAGCTCGGCCGCATTCAGATCGAGCCCGACTAGCTCGCGCAACTGGCGGCTGAAGTCGTCCAGGTCGGGCAGGCTGGGCGAGTTGAAGAGCTTGGTGTTGAAGCGGCACATGCCGACCGAGTCGCCCACCGCGTAGGTGTTCTCGCAGCGTCGCACCGCGTGCTCCTTGCCGATGTAGCTGTTCGGCTCGGCCGCGACGAAGCCGCCGTAGAGCGCGGACTTGAACTCGGGATCGTCGTTGATGCGGGCGTTGATCTCGAGCGTGACGCGGTTGCGCAGGTGGTCCATGCCGCGGGTCGCCACCGCGAGGCCGAGCGCGAAGGCCTTGAGAATGCGGGCGTCGTGCGGATCGGACTGGAACAGGCCCTTGACCGCCATGCGGTAGTCGAGCGCGGCCGCGGGGTAGTGGCCCTTCTCGACCGCGCGCGCGCAGTCGGCGATCACGTTGCCGAAGCCTTCGCGACGCGAGGTCATGAACATCAGCTGCTCGACCACCGCGTAGTTGCCCCACGACAGGTCGAGCCCGCCGGTGTCCACCTGCGTGATGATGCCGCGCTGGTAGAGCTCCATCGCCCACCCGAGCGCGCCGCCGGTGCTGGCCGAGTCGAGGCCGAGGTCGTTGAGGATGTTGTTCAGGCGCAGCACCTGCTCGGGCTCGCGGATGCCGATGTTGGGGCCGAACTTGCCCACGGTCACGTACTCCGGCCCGTCGCCGTGGTCGTAACGGTCGAACTTGCCGTCGCCGTGGATGCCCTTGTACGACTTGGCATGGTGATGCTCGATCTGCGCCTGGGCCTTGTCGTAGCTGGCGTTGCCGTTGAGGCCCTTGAGCGCGTTGGCGCCCCAGCCGCCCTTGCCCTCGGGGGTGAGATCGTTCATCGCGCGGCACTGCACCGGGCACAGGTAGCAGCCGTCCATGCCCGGGCGATAGGGGTCGAAGTTGTCGGCGTCGAGGGTGTCGTGCCAGGTGGTTTCCTGGTTGTTCTTGGTGCCGATCGCGCCCAGGCTGCGGCTGGGTTTGTACAGGAAGGGGGTGCCGACCTGCTTGAGCGCGTTCTGGATCACGCTGGTCGACAGGATCTTCTGGCCGATCTCCTTGCTGCCGAGCTTGAAGTCGCGTGAGGTCGCGAGCTGCTTGCCCTTGCTCTTGACCAGGATCGCCTTCAGCTGCATCGAGCCCATCTTGGCGCCGGCGCCACCACGCGCCCAGATCGCCTTGGGACCACCCATGATGCCGGACGACAGCACCAGGTTCTCGCCGGCGCGGGTGATGCGCGCCATCGCCAGCGTCTCGCGCTCCTTGAGGCCGAGGTCGCGCTCGATCGCGGCGCTGAAGTCGATGTTGTCGGTGCCGAGATAGGGCGTGGCGTCGCGGAAGGAGATCTGCTCGCCGTCGATCTCGAGCATCGTCCAGTGGGGGCTGCGACCGTACATCACGAGGTGGTCGTAGCCGTTGCGCTTGAGGAAGGCGGGGAAGTAGTCGCCGCCGCTGGCGTCGAGGATGGCGTGGCTGTCGGGCGAGCAGCTGGTGAAGTTGCCGCGCGTGGCCGAAGGCAGCGTGGTGGTCATGATGCCGACGCCGAAGATCAGCGGCACCTCGGGGTCGAGCGGCGCACGGCCGTCCTCGTAGAGGTTGTAGAGCAGCGCCATGTTGGCGCCGCGACCGCCGAGGAAGGTGCGCACCATCTCCATGGGCAGGTACGCGCTATGCAAGTGCTGGCGTTCGAGGTCGACGAACAGGATCTTGCCCTGTCCGGCGTATTGCGGGCTGACTTCCAGGCGGGCGAGCAAGCGCTCGACGCGGGCCCTGATGTTGGTCTTCATGAGTGTCTCCATTTGCGGTCGAGTCGATGCAGCGTGCCGGTGAAGTATCGGCAGAGATGTAATTGAAGTCAAATTGTTTGAGATCAAACATTGAGAATTGTCAAATGCCTATGCACGCGATTGCCTGGGTTCGCGAGCGCGGCGCGTGCGACGACGGGGGCGTCAGCCCGCCGCGGCGGGGGCGGCCGGGGGGGCTGCGGGTTGCGGCCCGATGTCCTGCGCCATGCCCACCACCTCGGGGTAATAGCACATGAAGCCGGTGGCGCAATGCGCGTGCGAGGGGCGCAGATCGCGTGCGAGCGCCGCCACTGCGGCGGGTGATTGTCCGCGCTCGTGGGCGTCGAGGATCTGCCGGACCATGCGCACGCTGGCGAGCTTGCGCTCCGGCGGGCCCTCGCGGCCGGCGATCTTGAGCGCGTGGAGGCCGCCCTGGCCGAAGGCCGGAATCGCACACAGGCCGCAGGGACCGAAGGGCATGCCCGTGTCCGTGGTCGAGAAGCCGCAGGAAAAGCGGTACCACAGCCAGCGCCGGTAGGCCTCGTCGTTTTCGTGCACGCGTGCGGCCAGCGCCGGTGACAGCGCGCGACCGTCGCGGTGGCGGTGCTGGTATGCGTAGCGGTCGAGGCAGATCGGGCCACCGAGCGCGCCGGGCAGGTGCAGGGTGTTGCAGGTGCCCTCCTCGTACACGCAGCCGTCGTTGAGGACGAAGGCCTCGACCTCCAGGTCGGGCACCTCGGCGGCGATCTCGGCCGCCTCGTCGAGGGTGATGTCGCGCGGCAGGATGAGCCGGCGCGCGCCGAGCTCGCGGTACAGGCGGGCGCCGTCGGCATTGCGGCAGGTGGCCACC
>JBEOKH010000437.1:0-2196 GCA_040275625.1 Thauera sp.
CGTGGTCATGGACCTCAGCATGGAAGGCTTCGGCGGCATCGAAGCCATCCGACGGATTCGCAGTTTTGATCCCGAAGCCGCCGTCCTGGTCTATAGCGTGCACGATTCGCAGGCGGTGGCTCTGGCCGTGCAGAAAGAACTGGAGAGTCGAAGCGAGAACGGTGACCGTTTGGTCGCCGAGTCGCTGGAAGTCGAATTGAATCAGGCACTGCGGGCCCAGGCCGCCGCCTAGGAACACTACGACAAACAACGCCAGAGCGAGGCCGCGCTCAACGACCAGCAGCGCGCGAACATCCTGGCGCTGACCCGAGACTTCCCGCGTTTGTGGAATGATCCTCACACCCCTGACCGGGAATGGCCCGGTTGCTGATCGCGGATGTCACCTTGCTCAAAGAAGCCGAGATCAGGACGCAAGTACGCTTTAGCGGTAGCGCGACGCACACGCTGCACCTGCCGCTTCCCAAGTCGGCCTGGCTGCTGCGCCAGACCCCCGCCAGCGTGGTCGCCGAGATTGACTGACTCCTCGAAGAGCACACCGACGGTGAAGTAGCGGACCTGCTCAACAACCAAGGTCTGATTTCGGACGAAGGCCAACCCTTCGATTGCCTGATAATTCGTCAGATCCGAATCACCTATCCCCTACCGAGTCGCTACGATCGTCTGTTGCCACAGCGATCAGAGACTTCATGCCGGCGGCTTCACACCGCTGGATATTCTTCTCGCTCTTCTCGCTCTCGTCGTACTCGGCTTTCTCTTGCGGATAGCGCTCCTCAGCCCGGGCAGCCATCTTCGTCTTGGCCACGACCATCGCCGCCAGCCGATTGCCGGTTGCGCCCCCGGCCCTCGCCAGAATTGGCCCGCCGTTGCGCCAAGGCTGACACCTCGACCGCCCGGAGCCAGGTCCGATGATCGATCTGGGTGACTGGACGCCCCCGCTTCGGGCATGCACGGCGAACTGGTACGCTGGTACGATACGCATCAGCAGCGCGGCACTCATGACTCTGCCATTTTCTCCCGGGATCCATTTTGAGCGATGCGTTCTGACCAGTTCGACTCGAAGCCAAGCCGTTCCCCGTCAACCCACCGGTGCCACCATGAAACCTTCCCTGGCTCTCGCCTCCCACCGTGAGGCCATACGCCGCGTCGTTGCATCCCACCGCGCCTGCAATGCCCGGGTTTTTGGCTCGGTCGTCCATGGCAACGATACCGAGGCTAGCGACCTGGACATCCTGGTTGATCCGACGCCGGAAACCACGCTGTTCGACATTGGCGCGATCCGCCATGAACTGCTGCAACTGCTCGGCGTTCCGGTCGACGTGCTGACGCCGAAAGCGTTGCCCGAGAAGCTGAGGGCAAGCGTTCTGGCTGAGGCCTTGCCCGTATGAACGACGCCCAACGACGGCTGGCGGACTACCTCGGACACATCCTGCAGGCCATCGAGCGTATCGGCCGCTATACCGGGGACATCGGAGAAGCGGCGTTCCTGGAAAACCAGATGGCCCAGGACGCTGTGCTCCGCAACCTGGAGATCATCGGCGAGGCCAGCCACAAGATCGAGGTCCACTGTCGCGAGTTCGCGGCAGCTCACCCCGAACTGCCGCTGGCCTTCGCCTACCAGATGCGAAACGCCGTGGCGCACGGCTACTTCAAGGTGGATCTGGAAATCGTCTGGAGGACGATCCACACGGACCTTCCGGGCCTATACCAGCAGGTGCGGGCGCTGGCGCAGGATTTGCCGCGTGATGGGCGCGACGCTGGTCTCGATCCGTGAATGACCGGGAAACCGCTTGAGCGTGTGGGTCTCCCGATCGATCCGGACGAGAAACCCGAGTGACCGGGCGGGTGCCATCGCCAGCGGCCGGACCGCGTGGGCTGACACAGCGGCCGCCGGCCCGCTGCGTCTCTCGTTCTGGCTGCGCGGTGCTCACAGCCAGTTGCCCATCAGTACGAACGGTGCCCAGTAGTAGGGGTGGGCGTACGGCCGGGCGGGGTCTACCGGAGCCTTCTGCTGGTCTGCGGCGGCACTCAGGCGGATCGCCTGGCGCTCGGTCTCCCCGCCAACCGTTCCGCCACCGCTCTGGCCCTCGATCAGCGCGCGCTGCGCCTGCTGCAGGGCGGCGGCCTTGGTCGTCCCGGGCTGGCCTGCCGGCTGCGGTAGAACTGCTGCATGAACTGCGCGGTGCTGGCGTCGGCGAC
>JBEOKH010000438.1:0-1740 GCA_040275625.1 Thauera sp.
CGAAGTGGCTCTCGAGTTTCATCGGCGCGTGGCGGCGATTATCGCGGCCGTCCAGGCCGGAATGTGGAAGCACGGGGTGCACGACCTGCTCGGCTACGCCACCGACTTTGCCGTCGGCGAGGCCCGCGGACGGCAGACCCTGGTGCTCAAGAGCCGCAGCCGTTCGAGCTATGTGCGCCTTCAGTGGGAGACGATCCTCGGCGACGGCCCCGCGGCCCGGCAACTCGTGGACGACGCCATCCAGAGTGCGATCAACGAACTCGCGTGATCGCCTGTAGCCACTGAGCAACCGCCATGGGCGCCGGCGTACAGAGAACGTTCTGCGTTCGCTGGCTGATGGGTGGGCTGGCCGGTCGCCCGGAACCCTGGGCGGCGTCGCACAAGCCGGCACCCGCCTCGCTTGCGCCTATGTTCGCTGGCAGACAGACAGCAAAAGCGCGTCTGCTTAGCCTGCAGTGATCGGGGCCGGCCAGAGTGCAGCGACTGCGCCCTGGCGGCGCGCGACACTTGCAGGCAGCGTACCGGTGGCCGAACGAACTGCCTGTTGCGCATGTCGCAGCCCTGGTGGGCCCGTAAAAAACGTGCCAAAAAAACCTTGTTTGAGGAAGAGGAAAGCCCATGAAAACGATTCGTAGAGTCACGTTCAGCGCCCTCGCTGCGGCTGTTCTGTTCGGCCTTGGTGCCTGCGCGGACATGGTTGCGCAGGACAAGGCGACCAGCATCGACGCCGGTGCCGGCGCCCTCGGAGTAGAAACTCTTCCGGACGGCAGCAGCGTCGGAACCGTCGGCGGCGCCCCGGTCGGAGGCGTGATCGGCCACGACGTCGGCAAGAAGTGATGCGCTGCGCGAGGTAGCTTGCCTCCCCGGCAGATAGCTCGCGCCCGCTCGTTACCCTGATCCCGCGGGCGACGCGACCCTCATGGTCGCTCCCGTTGCGGGCCAATCGATTGAGCAGAATTACCAGGAGATATCAGAGATGAAAGCAGGTGGATCAATCCGCGCGACTTTGCTCGTGAGCGCACTGCTCTTGGCACTGTCCGCTTGCCAGAAGCACGAAAGCGAAGGCCCGGCAGAGCACGCAGGAAAGGAAATCGACAAGGTGGTAGCGAAGGCTGGACAACAGGTCGAGAAGGCTGGCGAGGAAATCAACAAGGTGGTGGAGAAGGCTGGACAGCAGGTCGAGAAGGCCGGCGAGGCCATCCAGGACGCTGCCAAGGGCGACAAGAAGTAGGATGTCGCAAACGCGCGCGTCCCGTCACGTGCCCGGATTGTCCAAGCTCGGGCGAACTCCTTGACCCTTTATCGAAGCCCGAGAAACGACAGGACGAAGAGGACGATGACGACTAGGCCGACGAGGTAAATGATGCTGTTCATGTACTTTCCTTTGGAAGGGGTGAGGTGACCGAATGGCACAGACAGGTCGACTCGAGGTCACCGCTTTCCACGCTACTCTTTTCGGGCCACGCGCTCTGTACGTTGGCGTACACAGCAATGCGTCGTGCGCGCCACGCTGCCGCCATCTCTCGCTCTTTCCCGCTCGGGCCAGCCATCGTGACCCGCAAGGCGCCTTTGGTGCTCATCACCAGCACGCCCCCCGTCCGCGGAACGCTTAGCGCCACGGCCTACCCGCGCGGCCTCCGGCCTTGGGCTTGTCGCGGCCAAGCTGAAGCTGGTCGCCGCCCGCGGCGTGAAAGTCGATCTTACGGCGTTGGAGCTTCCTCGGTTTTCCGTGTGCCAGCG
>JBEOKH010000439.1:0-2063 GCA_040275625.1 Thauera sp.
ATTTTTTCCTGGAGCCAACGATGCTGAATCAGAGCGTATCCCCCCGAGTTTCCCGCCCCACGCCCGTGGGCCCTGTTTTGCCGCGCATCTTTCCGTCTTTCGCGGCCGCCTCGCGCCACCGTCCGGCGGCGATCCCCGATCGCTCAGCCCTGGATGCTTTGCTCGACGACGAGGAGGCGCCAGTCGAATGGAGCGAGGAAGACATCGTCTTCCTGCATTGGCGCCTGCTGCAGGAGGTCAGCCATCTGGCTGATCCCACAACGCCGCTGGAAGAGAAGTTCGACACCCTGCGCTGGGTGTTCAGCGAACGCGAGAAGGACGGCCTGCCGTTCTCCTTCGTGAGTTGCCTGCGCGTCGTCGGCTGCAGTCCGCTGTCGCCGATCGCTTACTGCGGTCGGGTCGACGCGGAGGAAGTACGCGACCGCATCCGCCACGGCCTGAAGGCCTGGCTCGATGTCTCGCTCGAGCGCTACCCGGACTGGGTGCGCGATGCCGTCGTCCACAACCCCGCATGGGTCGAGGCCCGGCTTGCCAAGAACCCCCAGTGGATCAACGAGCAAATCAAGCGGATGGCGGTGCAGGGCGACCTGTTCGCCTGATGCCGTCTCCCATTTTTCGGGCTGGTCGCCCTCCCCTTTCAAGGAGTCATCATGACCACTTACAAGGATGTCCTGTGCCTGCTGGCGATCTTCGTCGCCTACGGCATCGTCGGACGCCTGGATTATGAAGACGCGGTAGGGCTGGAACAGATCATCAAGGAACGGCATCACGCCGACTGTCTGATGACGACGCCAGCCGACCGCGAAGCCCTGGCGCGGATCAACGATCTGCCCTTCGATCCATCTACCCGCCGCACGGACGCAGCCGCGCCCGAAGACGGGCAGCCCTGCGCGTCGCGCGTGCTGTGAGGAGGCCGCCATGCACACCCAAACGCGCATCGCGCACGACGCCCCGTCCCTGCTGACCGTCCAGGCGCCGGAAGACATCGAGTTCCTCGTCAAGGAAAGCGAAGTCCTTACCGGTCGGGCCGGCCGCACCTTCGTCATCGCCGGCGCCGACTGGCTGGCCTACCGGGTGCATTGGCATCCGATCGGCCTGAAGGTCGAACGGCTCGATGCCGAGGGCCGGGTCCTCAGTGGGGTTCATTCCACCCAGCACCTGCTGCCCCGGGAGTTCCTCGGGCACAGCCTGATGGAGGCCCTGGCCGCCGGCCAGTTGTTTACCCCGCCGATCCGCCGTCTCGGCTGACCGATCGTTCTTTCCCCCTTGGCGGGTCCGTCCCGCCGGGGCCGGGTTCCGCCTGCACTCATGGAGCACATCATGCAGATACAGGTTCAAATCAACGAGGAAGGCGCGCTGCGCAACCAGCGCTATGCCTTCACCGACCGCTTTACGCTCGTCTCCGAGCTGTTGCAGAACGCCCGCCGTGCCGGGGCGATGCGCATCGAGATCCATTACGACGCCACCGCCCAGGTGCTGCGGGTGGAAGACGATGGCCGAGGCCTCGACGACTTCCAAAAGCTCCTGAGCTTCCACGAGTCGGGTTGGGATGCGGCCACCAGTGCCGAGGAGCGCCCTTTCGGGGTGGGCTTCTCGAAGTGCCTGTATGCCGCCACGCGCTGCATCGTCGCCTCAAACCGTCAGCGGGTCGATATCGACACCGCGGCGGCGCTGGCCAAGGCGTCCATCGAGGTGGAGTCCATCGCCGAAGCCGTTGCCGGTACCCGGATCGAGTTGCACGGCGTTGACCTGCCCGATCTGGGCAATCGCATCGAGAGCTTGTGCCTGGGTTTTCCGGTGGAGGTGGTGTTCAACGGCAAGCCGCTGTTGCGGCGCTTTGCCGCCGCGCATCTGGCGACGATGGCCAGCCCGATGGGCGCGGTCCATCTCACCGGTACGCGGGACGGCAAGTTCAGCTACAACACCCTGGTCTTCCTGCAGGGCTTCTGCGTCATGAAGCCCAACTACTGCCCGTTCGACGAGGTCAATGTCGTGCACCTGGATTCGCGCCAGTTCATGGCGCGCCTGCCGGATCGCGACAAGTTGATCGACGAGGACGTACA
>JBEOKH010000440.1:0-3454 GCA_040275625.1 Thauera sp.
GATGGCGATCCGGACAAGCACATGTTCGATCCCGATCGGCTCTCCTGACTACCTTCGCTTCAGGATGTCCTTGACGGCATCGGCTGCGCTCTCGGCCGTGGTCGCAGCATCTTTGCCAACTTGCTTGGCGGACTGCTTCAGCAAGGACCTACGCGGCACGAGGGTGCCGTCTTCGGCTCGGTCGGCTTCGATGTTTCGACCGAGCTGATCTGCCTGCGCTCCAGTGCGTTGCCGAAGCGCCGTCGCCTCGGCTTGGATTTGATCTCGGCGCAACTCTGGCGACTCGGCGGGTGCAGTTGGTGGCGATGGATTCCCGCGAGTTCTCCTGACGGCGGCATCAGAGTCTTTGCGCATGCCGGGTACGTCGACCGTCGAGTCAACGATTGCCGACTGGCGAAGATGCTCGGGAGGGAGTGACCCGAACGTCACTGGCACGCCAGTCCCATCCGTGAATGTTCGATTCGGCCCGAGGGCTCGACGTGCGAGTTCGGCTTCAAAGAGAGCTTGCGCCGCCGCACTGGTGCCTCCGTACTGCTCGGCGTAGCGGGTGAACATGGCGAGGTTATGTGGATCCTGTGCCAGGTCAATGGAGATGACTTCGCCCCTCTCAAGCGCAGTGGCCAGCCGTTCGGAGTAGCTGGTTCTTTGCGCCAGCGCAGCTTCAGCACGGGCGGTCCGGGTGGCAGATGAACTGATGCGTGACGCGATCTCCGTGGCTTCACGTGCGTCGGCCGCAACCACAGTCGAGAAGCTCGAGTCTCTGGACACCCGATCGCCGAACTGCTTGAACTCGCTGAGTTGCTCGCTGGTCATGCTGCCGAGCACCTTCTGCTCCTGCGCTGTCAGGCCCGACAAGTAGCTCTTGTCTGCTGTGGCATTGAGCTTTCCGCCAGCGACTGCGGTGCTCAGTCCGAGGTGTGCGGCTGCACCGAAGGCTATGTTTGCAACTTGCGACTGAGACATGCCAGTGCTGTCGGCGACGCTCCTCGTGATCTGGTCCAGCCGGTTCAGCGTCTGCCCCAACTGCTCGAAGCTGCTTGACGTCGACCCCGTGCTGCTCCGCGATGACTTCAGCTTTGCCAAGCCCTTCGTGAATGCCTCGGACAGCACCGCCGAACGTTCGGTGCTGGCAGCGACTGCCTCGCTGCGAGCTGCGTCGACCTGACGGCTGGCGTCCTGCACGTCCTGCTCGCTCACGCGCATCGAGACGACCCGGGACGCGTAGCCCTGGTTGCGCAGCAGGCTGACGGCGGTCCGGCCGGTCAGCATGTTTGACGAGAAGGTGTTGCCGCTGATGTCGTTCTGCCAGTTGCTCATGAACGCGGACGTCCGGTTCGGCGCGAGCCGGATCTGGTCCATCGAGACATTGCCCATGCTCAGATTGCCCGCGGCGGCACCTGCCGTGGCGCCGGCCACCATCGACTGCAGGCCCGAGAGACCGCCCACCAGCGCGGTGCCAAAGGTCTCCATCCGCTTGAGCGCGGCCCAGGCGATGAACGGGATGCTGATCGCCAGGTAGCCGACCACGGCCTCGCCGGAGATCGCCCGGGAGTAGATCGTCGATGCCGTCTGCAGCGACAGGGCCTTGGCGCCGCTGCCGAGGTCGGCTGCTGCCGCGAGGTCGTAGGCGGCGTAGATCGATGCCATGTAGTTGAGCACGGCATACAGCGGCGGCCAGAGCTGGATCCAGATCAGCACCGCGGCATAGCCCTTGAAGGCCAGCATGGTCTCGCGCCCGCTGGTCAGCAGCATCAGCAGGACGAGGAGGGGGAACAGCGCGTAGGTGATGGCCTCGATCACGTTGCGGAACACCGGCAGCGCCTGCTCGGCGACCTTGCCGGCGTTCAGCCAGGCCGCGTTCTGCTGCGCCACGGACTGCGCCCGCCCGACGGCCAGCACCATGGCCGCCGGGTCGTTCACCTTCTGACCGATGATGTTGCTGGTGTCGTTGATCGCATTCAGCACCGCGTTCTGGCGGATCAGGTCGGCCGCCGTCGCGGCCGCGGTCGCAATGCTGTTCTTCAGGTAGGCCTGCTGGATCTGCCCGGCGATGGCAGCGTTGGCGGCTGCCGCCGGCAGCGTCGGATTCAGCTGGAAGGCGAGCTTGCCCTGGATGCGGGTCAGCTGCGCCGGGAGCCGGCCGTTGAGGTTCGTGTAGGCATTCGGGCAGGTGTCGACGGTGATCGAGCCGCCAGCGCTGGTCAGGGTCGTGAAGCGGGCCGGGTTGGGCGATGCCATCAGCGCCCACACGTCGTCCGAGCTCGAGAATGTGCCCGGATCGACCGTGCCGTCGATCAGGTCGTACATCGTGCAGTTGTGGATGAAGTTGACCAGATCCGTGCGGAAGTTCGGATCCTGGAAGGCGACGCCGCCTGTCTCCCGGATGAGGCGGTTGCCGAACATCAGGCCGTTCTTCTCGTAGCTCAGTTCGCTCGGAAGGGCGCCGACACCCGGGATGACCTGGAAGGCCGTCTCGAACAGGCCCGTGAGCGTGTGCCCGACCGTACTGGTGACACTGCCGAGAAAGGCCACGCCGAAGGGGACGTTGGCCACCACCTTGACGGCGGATCCGCCGGTCTTGTCGACGACGCCCACGGTCACCCGCGGCACGATGAGGACGGAGAACACCAGCAGCACGGTGGCCAGCCACTTCCAGCCCTGCAGCTTCTCGGGCGCGAAGGCGTAGGCCACCAGCGCCGCGATGAACCCGCAGAAGGCCACGGCGGCGACCGCCGCCATGTAGTCGCCAGAGCCGTGGATGGTTGCCGCAGCGTTGAAGATGCCGAACAGGCTGTCGGCGTTCTGGTAGGCGTAGATCTCCCACATGCGTCGCTCCAGGGGGAGCGTGGATCCTGAAGCGATGTGACGATGGCGTCGGCCAGGAACGACCTCAAAAGCACGGGGATATCGGCACTAAGGTGAACGACGGACTCCCGCCGGGGCTGGCCCACCCCAACCGGCTGCACCCGGTGGAGGGCCATCTTCTTGCACCCACAAGCCCGACCGAAGGGCGATGGCGAGTGCAGGGCGATGCTGGGACGGTAGAGGTCCCCATCGAGTCCTCTGCATGCCGTGCACGCCGCCCGCCAGCCCGGTTCCTTACCCGGCTTGGCCAGCCGGCTCCACTACGAACGCCACCGACCGGAGCAGACCACGCTGTACCGCCTGGTCCAGCAGCATGCGGCCAGCTTCATCGCCCACACCGAGGCCAGCACGGACGCCGAGTTGCCGCGGTTCATCAAGGACGAGTTCGACGCCTTCCTCGAGTGCGGCATCCTGGCGCATGGATTCCTGCGGCTACGCTGCGGCGAGTGCGGCCACGACAAGCTGCTGGCCTTCAGCTGCAAGCGCCGGGGATTCTGCCCCTCTTGCGGCGCCCGGCGCATGTCGCAGACCGCTGCGCACCTGGTCGACCACGTCATCCCGCACGTGCCGGTGCGGCAATGGGTGCTGT
>JBEOKH010000441.1:0-13091 GCA_040275625.1 Thauera sp.
GTGGCGTCGGTGAAACCGCTGCCGATGCGGAAACGCCGGCCGTCGTCGGCTTCCACCTGCAGTGCGCCGATCCTGCCCTGCAGGCGGCCCTTGCCGGGGATGTAGCCGACCACCCGTGCCTCGGCGTCCAGCCAGGGGGTGAGCTTGAGCAGCGCGTCGCTCCGCCCGGGCTGCCAGCGCGCGTCGGCACGGTGCAGCATCAGGCCCTCGCCGCCCCCGGCGACGATCTCGTCAAGCATCCGCTGCAACGCCGCGCGGTCGGGCACGCGCTGTTGCGCGACCGCTTGCAGCCAGGGCACGTCCGCTGCCGCGACGATGACGCGCAATCCTTCCAGGCGAGTGCTGAAGTCACCGCTGGCGCCGGGCTGGTCGAAGAGCATGTAGCGCACCTCGCGCCAGCCTGGATCCTGCGGATCTTCGCGGCGGATCAGTCCGGAGAGTTCGTCGAAGCGTCGGCGGCCGAGCCAGAGCTCGCCGTCCAGCGCGGTGGGCGGCAGGGCGGCCAGGAACCACGCCGGGGCGACGATTTCGCGCCCGCTGCGAAAGCGCAGCCGGTGCCCGTCCCACAGCGCGCGCACACCGTCGAGCTTCTCGCTGACCCAGCACGCGGCGGGGTCGATCGAGGCGTCGTAGCGCAGCGCGAGCATCGGGGCGGGTGGCGCCGCCTCGGCGCGCTCGGGTGGGGGCGGTGCGGCAACAGCGGGCGCTTGCGCAAGGGTGAGTGCCGGCAGCAGGCCAAGTGCCAGGATCAGCACGCGCAGCGCGGGGACGGGCCGGCCCCGCCGCGCCACCAAGGCAGGGCCTCGTGCAGGCGCGGCGCCAGCGATGCACGTTGCGGGCGGCCGATGGCGCCCGGACGCGGCGGAACGCGCCTCGAGCGCGGAATGACCGAAACCCTTCGCGGCGTGCGCCGCTCCTGCGGGTACCGTGGTCGACGCGGGGCGCTTTGCAGTGTCGGCTTGGGGGCTTGGGTCCGCTGGCACGGCGGGTTCGGGGCAGGGGCGGTTCATGGCCGGATCGCAGAAAAATGACGAAGGGATTGTAGGCGCGACCGTTGCGCACCGCCAGCATTGCCGTCATCGGGCTGCTGGCGCGGTTCCCCGGTGTCGCTTCGGGCGGAACTGGTGGGTGTCGCGGTAGTAGGCCGCGCATTCGCTGTCGGGCGTGACGCCCGGGATGCCGAGCAGGGGCAGCGGCGCCAGGCTGCGCGGGGTGAGGGTGCCGATGGTGGTTGTGAGGTGACGAGCGAGCCAGGCGTCGGTTTCGGCGAGTGCCTGCACTGGGGAGCGCGACAGCCAGCCCGGATCCACCACGCGGTGGAGCGCCTTGGCGCACAGGCCGACGAAGGGCGCGCGCAACTGGTCCCAGCTACCGTGGCCGAAGACAAGGAAGCGGGTGCTTGCGAGCAGGCGCGCGCGCCGCCTCCAGAACGCCTCCTCCCATTCGTGCGCGGCAAGCAGCGCGGTGATCTCGGCGTCGGCCGACACCACGATGATGCCGCACTCGTCGAACTGGGTCAGCGCGTCGCGCCGTGGTCCCCGCCCGGGTGGGCCGGCGGCCTCGCGGGCGCGCAATTCGTCCACATGCAAGCGGTTGCAAGCAGATTTGGTGCGTGGCCAGGCGCACCAGGCGAGCGCATTGAAGAAGTCATGCCAGTCGCCGTCGCGGGTGGGGACTTCGCCGCTGGCGAAAATACGCTCCTCGTAGCCGACCTGCTCGTTAACCGGTGGTGCCACGAAGCGGATCGGTGCTCCGCTGCCGCTGCCTGCATCGGGTGCGGCTTCGCCGCGCAGGGCATCGAGTGCCCCTTGCGTGGGAACGCCGGGTGAGGTGAAGCGCGCGAGCCAGTGGGCGATCGGCTCGAACAGTGCGCGCCCGGCGAAGGCGGCCGGGATGTCGTCGACGGGATCCATGGGCGGAATTCTGCCCCGTCGGCGGCATTCGTGCAGCGCTGCGCCTTGGACGGGCGCAGCGGGGACGGAGAAGGTGAGGGGGGAGAAGTTCGCGGCTTCCGCCGCTCCTACGAGGCTTCCGTAGGAGCGGCGGAAGCCGCGAACCGGCGTTCCGGGAATGCGCGTGCGTGCCAATCCTATCGCCGCGTTCGCGCCTTCCGGCGCTCCTGCGGGGAACCGCGGGGAGCCTGGTCCGTTGCAGGAGCGGCTGCTTCCGGACGCGTGCCAGCGTGAGGCCGGGCTATCCTGCCCCGAGGGCAGCCGAAGGCCGCGGGCTCTTTCCGGCGCGAGGGCACGCGTTGCCGTGCGCCCTCGCGATGCCCGTCGCCCGCTCAGGCCGCCCGCACTGCCGGCTCCACCTCGAGCACAGGCTGCAGGCGATTGACCCCGCTGACGATGGCTCGGATCGAGGCGGTGACGATGTTCGCATCCACCCCGACGCCGTAGCGATCGCCGCCCTGCCCGCCCGCCTCGGTGAGCTCGAGGAAGGCGCAGGCCTGGGCGTTGCCGCCGTCCTCGCTGGGTGCGATCGAGCGCTCCTCGAAGCTTCGCACCTGCACGTCGATGCCGGCGCCGCGAAGGGCATGGATGGCGGCGTCGATCGGCCCGTTGCCTTCGCCGACGAGCAGGTGGCGGGTGCCGCCGATCTCGACAATGAGGCGAATGCCCTGCGCCGCGCCGTGCTCGAAGAGGTGGTGCTCGACGTAGCGCACCGGCGCCACGCTGTCGAGGTAGGTGCTGCGGAAGAGCGCCCAGATCGCCGCCGCCGACATCTCGCCGCCGTTGGCGTCGGTGACCTGCTGCACCGCGCGCGAGAACTCCACCTGCAGGCGGCGCGGCATCACGATGCCGTATTCGGTCTCGAGCAGGTAGGCGATGCCGCCCTTGCCGGACTGGCTGTTGACCCGGATCACGGAGTCGTAGCTGCGGCCGACGTCGGCGGGGTCGATCGGGAGGTAGGGTACGTTCCACGGGGCGCCTGCCTTTTGGGCGGCGAATCCCTTCTTGATGGCGTCCTGGTGGGAGCCGGAGAAGGCCGTGAATACGAGATCCCCCACATAGGGGTGGCGTGGGTGGATGGGCAACTGGTTGCAGTACTCGACGGTGCGCGCGACCGCGTTGATGTCCGAGAAGTCGAGCCCGGGCGACACGCCCTGGGTGTACAGGTTGAGCGCGAGGGTGACGATGTCGACGTTGCCGGTGCGCTCGCCGTTGCCGAACAGGCAGCCCTCGACGCGGTCGGCGCCGGCCATCAGGCCGAGCTCGGCGGCGGCCACGCCGCTGCCGCGGTCGTTGTGCGGGTGGAGCGAGAGCACCACGCTGTCGCGACGGGCCAGGTTGCGGTGCATCCACTCGACCTGGTCGGCGTAGACGTTGGGGGTGGCGACCTCGACCGTGGCGGGGAGGTTGAGGATGACCTTGTTGTCCGGCGTCGCGCCCCACTCGGCGGTGACGGCGTCGCAGACTTCGCGGGCGAAGTCGAGCTCGGTGGCGGAGAAGGTCTCGGGGCTGTATTCGAGCGCGATCCCGGTGCCCTCGGCCTTCATCTGCGCGCCGATCTGCCTGATCAGGCGCACCGCGGAGACCGCGAGCGCGACCACCTGCGGCTTTTCCATGCCGAACACCACTTCGCGGAAGGTCGGCGAGGTGGCGTTATAGACGTGGATGATCGCCCGCGGCGCGCCACGCACCGACTCCATGGTGCGGCGGATGAGGTCCTCGCGCGCCTGGGTGAGCACCTGGATGGTGACGTCCGCCGGGATGTGGCCGCCCTCGATGAGGGTGCGCACGAAGTCGAAGTCGGTCTGCGAGGCCGACGGGAAGCCGACCTCGATCTCCTTGAAGCCGATCTCGCACACGGTGCGGAACATGCGCATCTTGCGCTCGACGTTCATCGGTTCGAACAGCGCCTGGTTGCCGTCGCGCAGGTCGGTGCTCATCCAGATCGGGGCGCGGTCGATGACCTTGTTCGGCCACTGGCGGTCGGCGAGCGCGATCGGGGCGAAGGGGCGGTACTTGGCGGCGGGCTTGGGCAACATCATGGCGCGGTCCTCGTGGGCATGGCGTGATTCGATGGACGAAAGCTTACGCCCCGTGCTGCGGCAGACGATTGCGTTGTTGCGGTGCGAAAGGGTGTTTTTGTGCAGAAAAGTTCACCAAATAGACGTTTAGTGAAACAATTTGCTTTTATGGTCAACGGGAGCGCCCGATCATGCAACTCGACCGCTACGACCGCCAGCTCCTGGAGCTGCTCCAGCAGGATGGCCGCATCAGCAACCAGGACCTCGCCGAGCGCATCGCGCTGTCGCCCTCGGCCTGCCTGCGTCGGCTGCGCGCGCTGGAGGAGTCCGGCCTGATCCGCGGATACCGTGCGCTGCTCGACGCGAGGAAGCTGGGGCTGTCGCTGATGGCACTGATCCACATCTCGATGGACCGCCACACGCCCGAGCGCTTCTCGCACTTCGAGGCCGAGGTGGAGAAGATCCCGCAGGTGCTGGAGTGTCTGCTGATCACCGGCCAGGACGCCGACTACCAGTTGAAGGTGGTGGTCACCGACATGGACGGCTACCAGGCGCTGCTGCTGGAGCGCATCACCCGCATCCCGGGGGTGACCGGCGTGCACTCGAGCTTCGTGCTGCGGCGGGTGATCGACAAGACCGCGCTGCCGCTGCCCGGCGCCTGAGCGGGCAGTGTGCACAATATGGATATATATCACGTTGTGAGTGGATAGCGGCGACGGGTACGGGCGTCCAAGATCCTGGGCCTGCGTGGCGCTTGCGCCGCCCTCGAACCAAACCGACATGAAGTCCGCCGCGTGCGGACCGACCCCCAAGGAGACAACATGGACGCCCGCGTTCGCGAACTGGTCAAGGCCACGATTCCCGTGCTCAAGGAGCATGGCGTGGCCCTGACCACCTATTTCTACCAGCGCCTGTTCCGCCACAACCCGGAACTGAAGAACATCTTCAACCAGTCGCACAACGAAACCGGCAAGCAGCCGGTGGCGCTGGCGATGGCGGTGCTGGCCTACGCGGAGAACATCGACGACCCCTCGGTGCTGGCCCCGGTGATCAACCTGATCGCCCACAAGCACGCCAGCGTGGGCATTCGCGCCGAGCATTATCCGATCGTCGGCAAGCATCTGCTGGCCTCGATCCGCGAGGTGCTGGGCGACGCCGCGAGCGATGAGCTGGTCGCCGCCTGGGGCGTGGCCTACGGCGCGCTCGCCGACGTCTTCATCGATGCCGAGTCCAAGCTCTACAACCAGGCCTGCAACGTGGATGGCGGCTGGAGCGGCTGGCGCAGCTTCCGCATCATCGACAAGGTGCGCGAGAGCGAGGAGATCACGTCCTTCCACCTCGTGCCCTGCGACGGCGGCCCGCTGCCCGGCTACAACGCCGGCCAATACACCTGCGCGCGCGTGTTCGTGCCCGAGCTTGGCGTGATGCAGTTGCGCCAGTACACGTTGTCGATCGCGCCCGGTGCCATGCACTTTCGCATCTCGGTGAAGCGTGAGCCGGCGGGCGCCACCTCGCCGGCGGGCCGGGTGTCGAATCGCCTGCACGATTTCTATCAGGTCGGCGACATGCTGGAGCTGGCGCCGCCCTTCGGCGAGTTCTACCTCGACGAGACGCACGACGGGCCGGTGGTGCTGATCAGCGGCGGCGTCGGCATCACGCCGATGATGGCGATGCTCGACCGCCTGGTGGCGAGCGCGCCGGGGCGCAAGGTGCAGTTCGTGCATGCCAGCCGCAATGCGGGCGTGTTCGCCTTCGGCACGCATCTGCTGAAGGTCGCGGAGCGCCATCCGCAGGTGAAGCTGCACCTGTTCCATGACGAAGGTGCGGTCACCGCGCCGGTGCAGTCGGGGCGTGTCGACCTGCGCGCGCTCGCGGGCGAGGTGCTGGCGTCGGGAGCCGACTATTACCTGTGCGGCCCGCTCGGCTTCCTGGAGGCGCAGATCGCGACGCTGCACGAACTCGGCGTCGAGTCGGCGCGCATCCATGCCGAAGTGTTCGACACCGGCGGCATCGCGACCTGAAAAGGCAGGCGCGGCCTCGCGTGTGCGCGGCTCGGGCGCCCTGGTTGCGCTGGTTTTCTGTAGGAGCGCCGGCAGGCGCGAATGCGGCGGTTCGGGTCGGCACATGCGTCGATCCCGGCAATCGCATCGATTGCGATACCGGCGCTCCTGCGCACATGGCGGGGCTTGGGAGGGGGGATTCGCGGCTTGCGCCGCTCCTACAGAAACCTCGCAACGCCCCGCGGTTCATGTAGGAGCGGCGCAAGCCGCGAATTCGGCGCCTGAGTCCGCGTCTTCGCCTCGGCGGCTCGCATCGCTCCTGCGGACGGGGGCAACCCGCGCGCTCGTCTTACTGCCCGGCGTTCGGGAAAAAGAGCTGCTCGCCCTCGATCTTATACGCGGCGATGGCTCCCTGGCCGGCGGGTGAAACCACCCATTCGACGAACTTGCGCGCCTCGGCCTGCTTCACGTGCGGGTGGCGCTCGGGGTTCACCACCATCACGCCGTACTGGTTGAACAGCCGGGTGTCGCCTTCGACCAGCACGGCGAGGTCGGCGCGGTTCTTGAAGCTGAGCCAGGTGCCACGGTCGGCGAGCACGTAAGCGGCGGAGGATGCCGCCATGTTGAGCGCCGGCCCCATGCCGCAGCCGCATTCCTTGTAGCCGGTGCCCTTGTCGTCGACGCCGGCGGCCTTCCAGTAACGCAGCTCGGCGGCGTGGGTGCCGCTCTTGTCGCCGCGCGACACGAAGTTGCCGTTGCCGGCGGCGAGCTTCTTGAGCGCTTCGGTGATGTCCTTGCCGCGGGTGCCGGCCGGGTCGTCCTTGGGGCCCACGAGCACGAAGTCGTTGTACATCACCTTGCGCCGCTCGACGCCGTGGCCTTCTTCGACGAACTTCTTCTCCGCCGCCTCGTCGTGCACGAACACCACGTCGGCGTCGCCGCGGCGGCCGACGTCCAGCGCCTGGCCGGTGCCGAGCGCGACCACTTTCACCTCGATGCCGGTGGCCTGGCGGAACTGCGGCAGAATATGGCCAAACAGGCCGGACTGCTCGGTGGAGGTGGTCGAGGCCACGGTGATGGACGGCGACTGCTGAGCGTGGGTGGCACCCGCGAGCAGGCCGAGTGCGAGGACGGCGACGCTTGCGATGCCATGGCGGATGCGGGCGAACTGGCCGGAATTCTTCATGCGGGTGTCTCCTGATTTTTAGTGGGCGTGCGCTACCAGCGGCCTGTGGGGCAGCGGGGCGGGTGCTGCGAATCTAGGGGGGCGGCAGGGAGTGATCAATATGAAGGAGCGTGCATAGGGTGGCGGGACACAGGACGATGCGCCCATCCGCAGCGGCGGACGGGTCGGATGCGCGGCGGGGGCGGAGCGCGTATCGACAACGCAGGAACTGGCCTCACGGTATTTTTTCGTCGGCCAGAACCATGGAGTTCTTTGCATGACGAGCCGTGTCATTGAGCGCTGGATCGAGGCGCATCTGGCCCGCAAGCGCATCGGCGCCAACTCGCTGATCGTCTCGGTGTATGGCGACCTGATCACGGTGCACGGCGGCGTGGTCTGGCTCGCCGACCTGATCCGCCTGATGGCGCCCTTCGGGCTCAACGAGCGCGTGATCCGTACCAGCGTGTACAGGCTGGTCCAGGACGACTGGCTGGAGTCGGGGCAGATCGGCCGCACCAGTTATTACCGCCTGAGCACCTCTGCCGTGCGTCGCTCCGAGCCTGCCTGGCAGCGCGTCTTTGAGCCCGGCGGCGAGGGCTGGGATGGCACCTGGCAACTGGTGATGCTGCCGTCCGCGCTCGACGCGCGCGTGGCCGAGGGCCTGCGCAAGGAGTTGTCCTGGGCGGGTTACGGTGCGCTCGCGTCCGGCGTGCTGCTGCGGCCGACCGCCGATGTCGTCACCCTGCGTAACATCCTCGACGGCTGCGGGCTGCGTGACCGGGTCGTGCCGCTGACGGCGCGCGGAATGGACGGCGTGACCGGTGCGGCGACCGACGAGCTGGTGCGCGAATGCTGGGACCTGCAGGCGATCGCGGCGACCTACGACCGCTTCATCGAGCACTTCCGGCCGCTGTTGCGACCGCTGCGCGGCGCGAACATCGACCTTGGCCAGGCCTTCCAGGTGCAGACATTGCTGATGCACGAGTTTCGTCGCGTGCTGCTGCATGACCCGCAATTGCCCGAGCAGGTCATGCCCAGGCGCTGGAGCGGAGACGCGGCGCGCGAACTGTGCGCCAAGCTTTATCGGCTGACCTGGCCGGCAGCGCGGGCGCACCTGACCAGCACCTGCAGCGCACCCGACGGGCCCTTGCCGGCGGCGGCGCCGCAGTTCTTCCGCCGCTTCGGCGGCCTCGATGCAGAAGGAGGGGTGCCGGCGAACCCCGGCGACGACGACTGATCCCGTCGCCCGCGCCCCTGCTCAGGCTTCGCTCAGGCCCGGGTCGGCGCGCGGTGCGGGGCGCCTGCCGCCGCGCACCGGGTGGTGCGCGAGGGCGATGCCCTGGGTGAAGGCGGCGCGCCGGATCAGCGTGTATTTGCACAACCAGCCCGCGGCGGCAGCGAGCACGCCCGCCACCGCGAGCACGATCGCCGTGCCGGCGATACCGGCGAGTGCGCCAGCCGTGGCAAGCAGTGCGAGGCTGGCCGGGACGATGCTGCCGAACACGGAGAAGCGGCTTTCTATCGCTGCCAGCGCGCGCAGGCTGGCCACCGGGGCGGCGGTGTCGCGCAGGCCGTCGAGATAGCGTCGCCACAGCAGCAGGCGAGCGAGCGCGGCCAGTGCGATCACGATCCCGGCCACCGCATGCAGCTCGCCAGGCAGGGTCGCGGCGAGCAGGCCGGCCCCTTCGGCCACGCCGGTGAGCAGCATCAGTGGTGCGCAGCGCGCATGGCGCCAGGCCGGGATGCCTTTGTCGGCGGTCAGGATGCGCGCCTGGCTGTAGACGAAGGCGAGCCCGCTCAACCCGGCGAGCGCCTGCGCTGCGGGGTGGCCGCTGGCGACGGCGAGCGTGCCGCTGCCGAACAGCAGCAAGGCGACCGCGGCCTCGCGCGTCATCCACGAGGTGCGCAGGTGGCGGAACACATTGAGCGCGCGCCACGGCCGGCCTATCTCGAGCCACACGCACAGCAGACCCGCGGCCACCAGGGCGAGGCCGGCGGCCATCTGCGCGCGCACGTCCACGCCGGCAAGACTGGCGAGTGCGGCGAAAAAGACCAGCCCGCCGCCACTGCCGCCGCAGATGAAGTTGCTCGCGGCGCGCCAGTCCCAGTGTTGCTGCAGGCGTGGGCCGGGCTGGCCGGGCAGGACCTTGCGGTTCGGTTTCATGCGTGATCCCAGATGTAATGGACGCTCGGCCCGGTGCCGAGGTCCTCGTGCATGCGGAAATGCTGCGTGGTGGCGAGCAGCCGGCTCACCGTGCTGCCGGGATCATCGATGTCGCCGAAGGCCATCGCGCCCGAGATGCAGGAATTGACACAGGCCGGGGTGACCTCCGGGTCGCGTCCGGGCACCAGGCCCTTGCCTGCAGCGCTATCGATGCGCTCCTTGCAGAAGCTGCACTTGGTCGCCACCGACAGACGTGCCGGGTCGAAGCGGATCGCCTCGGACGCGATCGGCGTGTCGCCGTAGGCGAAGCGTGCCTCGTGCACGATCGAGCGCGCCTCGTAGGGACAGGCCATCACGCAGTTGGCGCAGCCGATGCAGACGTCGTAGTCGATGCTCACCAGGCCGTCGCCGCGCTTCTGCGTTGCCTGCGTGGGGCAGACGTCCGCGCACGGCGGCTCGGCGCAGTGCATGCACGCCAGCGGCAGGAAGCTGCGGCGCACGTCAGGGAATTCGCCGGTCTCGAGGTCGAGCACGCGCCGCCACTGCACGCCCGGCGGGGTGGCGTTGGCGTTCTTGCACGCCGCGGTGCAGGTCTGGCAGCCGACGCAGCGGCGCAGGTCGATGGTCATCACATAGCGGCTCATTGCACTTCGCTCCCTTCGAGGCGGCGGATCGCCACGCGTACGATGTCGGCACCCGAGCCGGTGGCGTCGGTCAGCTCGAGCGACATCGGCGCCACGGTGTTGAGGCTGGGCATGCCGAAGTCCTTGGCGACCGGCGTGGCCCAGTGATCGAACTGGCCGGGGATCACCAGGGTGTCGGGGCGGATGCCGTGGGCGAGCACCGCCTTGCCGTAGGTGGCGCCGATGTGCGAGCGGATCTCGACGCGGTCGCCGTCGGCGATGCCGAGGCGCTTGGCGGTGTGGGCGTTCATGATCACCCCGGCGTGGCCGCGCACGTTCTGCGCCACTTCGCGCATCAGCGCGATGCTGACGTTGCCGCCGGTGTGGTACTGCATGCTCTTGGTGGCGAGCAGCCACAGCGGGTAGTCCTCGGGCTTCGCGCCGCTGTCGACCAGGGCCTGCTCCCAGCGCCCGGGTACGTCGTGCCATTCGGGCAGGGCGGTGTACTCGGAGAGCTGGGTGTCCCACCAGTGCATGCCGTGCTCGTGCAGGCGGTTGCCGAGCTCGCGGCCGATGCGCAGCAGGCGCTCCTGGTAGGGCAGCTCGTAGCGCAGGCCCTTCTCGGCCAGGGTGGGGGTCAGGTACCACGAGCGCTGCGGCATCGGCACCGTGTAGAAGCCGTGTTCCTTGAACCAGGCGAGGTCGTGGGTCTCCTGCCCCTGCGAGAGATCGGTGCTCGCCGCGCGGCAGATCGCGTCCCAGATCGTGTCCACGTCGTGCGTGTGCGTGGGGTCGAGGCTGAAGTCGTAGCCCTCGCCGGCGAGCGGCGAGACCCCGCCGGCGCCACGGTTGATCGCCTTGTTGTAGGGCTCGAGCAGGCCGGTGCGGCGCGCCAGCTCGGTGCTGATCCAGGTGAAGTCGCGCGCCTCGCCCTGCGGCTCGACCGCCGGCTGGCGCAGCACCACGCCGCGTGCGGTCCAGAACTGCTCGACGAACTTGGTGCCGCCGACCTTGATCATCTGCAGGGACTCGAGGTCGGTGGCCTCGGGCAGCAGCAGGTCGGCGAAGAAGTTGGTCTCGTCCACCGTGTAGGCGAAGGACACGGTGAAGGGGAAGGTGGCGATCGTCTCCACGAGGCTGGGCGTGTCCCAGAACGAGATCGCCGGGTTGGAGCGGTAGATGAACCAGATGTCGGGCAGGGTCGGCTTGGGCATGTTGAAGTCGCGCGGCACCTCGCGCTGGAACATCCACGCCAGCTGGGTGGGGCCGAGCGCCTGGCTCCACGCCGAGTTGCCGACGATCGGCACCAGTGTGCGGTGGGCGTTGCGCCCGGTGGGCTGGGCGACCCAGTGCTCCTTGTCGGTGGGGTTGAATTTTTGCGCCATGAAGCCGTCCTCGCCGGCGGTGACGCTGAGGTGGCGGTCGTCGTGCGGGCGGTTGAGTCGTACCGTGGTGCCGAGGGTGCCGCCCGGCACCTCGAGCGCGCCCACCAGGGTGGCGAGCACGGTGCGCGCCCAGCAGCACTCGAAGGCGCCCCAGCCGTTGTTAACCGACTTGCCGAGCGTGACCGCGACGGGGCGCAGCGGCAGGGTGGCGCCGTCCACCTCGATGGTGGCGCCGACCTGCGCGTTCTCGAGGTACTCGCCGGCGATGCGGCGGATGGTGGCCGCGGGCACGTCGCAGATGCCCTCTGCCCACTCCGGCGTGTATTTGCGCATGTGCTCGACCAGCATCGTGTGGGCGGGCACGCCCTCCACATCGGCGAGCGGCTGGCGGGCGTCGTCCGCATCCACGGTGACGGCCGCGGCGACGCGGAAGCGGCCCTCGAGTGCGGGGTCGACGCCCGGGGTGTCGAAGGGCACGGCGCGACCGCTGGCGGCATCCCACACCAGCGGCTTGGCGCTGTCGGGATCGCGCAGGTAGAGGCCGTCGGGGCCGACCAGATAGGGCGAGGAGGTGCGGTCGCGCAGGAAGGGCAGGTCGAGCTGGCCGACGCCGTGCTCGCACACGAGCACGTGGATGAGCGCGAACATGAAGGCGGGGTCGGTCTTGGGGCGGATCGGCACCCACTCGGACGCACAGGCGCCGGTGATCGACAGGTGGGGCTCGACCTGCACGCGCTTGTAGCCGCGCACGCGTGCGTCGGCATGGCGGGTGACCGCGCACGGGCCGCCGGAGGCGTCGACGTTGCTGCCGATCGAGATCACGTAGCGGCAGTTGGGGGTGTCGGCGGCGACGGTGAAGGCGCGGTGCCAGAACTCGCCGTAGAGGTGCTCGGAGTGCACGCACTTGACGCCCTGACCGGAGCCGAAGCTGAAGTCGATCGGCCCCCAGGCGGCGAGAAAGGCGGGGAGGGTGCCCATGTACATCGCCGGCGTGCCGCCGTGGCCGAAGCTCGCCGCCACCCGCGGCAGGCCGGACTCGTCGATGAGGCCTTTCTCGCGCACCCCGGCGAGGCGGGCGGCGATGGTGTCGAGCGCCTCGTCCCACGAGATCGGCACGAATCCGGGATCTTCGTGACGCCCCTTCTTCGGGTTGGTGCGCTTCATCGGCTGCAGGATGCGGTGCGGGTTGTAGGTCTTCTGCACCAGGCCGTGCGCCTTGACGCAAACCCGGCCGCGCGCGGGATGGACCTCGGCGGCGGCGAAGTTGGGTTCGATCTCGGTGGCGACGCCATCGACCACCTTGACGGTCATGAAGTCGGGGCCGGCGACGCAGTTGTAACAGTAGCTCGGGACCTTGCGTTCGGTACGGGGAGTGTCGGCGCTCATTGCGGTCCTCGCTCAGTGGATGCGTTGCGGGTGGGTGTAGACGCTGTGGCAGTCGCCGCGGGCGAAGCCGATCAGGGTGACGCCGGCGGCCTCGGCCAGGCGCACCGCCATGCCCGTGGGGGCCGACAGCGCGGCGATCGCGGCGATGCCGACGGTGGCGGCCTTCTGCACGATCTCGTAGCTGGCGCGGCTGGTCATCAGCACGAAGCCGTCGTCGTAACCGGCGCCACACGCGGCGATCGCCCCGATCAGCTTGTCGAGCGCGTTGTGGCGGCCGACGTCCTCGCGCACCAGCGCGACGCTGCCGTCATCCCGGCACCAGGCCGCCGCATGGACCGCACCCGTGAGCTGGAACAGCGGCTGCAGCGACTGCAGTTCGACCTGCGCCCGGCGCA
>JBEOKH010000442.1:0-5193 GCA_040275625.1 Thauera sp.
GAGCAGCTGATTTGTAATCAGAAGGTCGTGGGTTCGATTCCTATTGCCGGCACCAGAATTCAGCCTTTTATTTTGTGCAGCGCAGAAAAAATTTGACGAATCGTCTAGCGTTGTATATAGTCTTGTTTCTCCGACGCGGGGTGGAGCAGTCTGGCAGCTCGTCGGGCTCATAACCCGAAGGTCGCAGGTTCAAATCCTGCCCCCGCAACCAAATAGTGTAAAAAGCCAATCATCCCCGATGGTTGGTTTTTTTACGTCCACGGCCCGCTGGAAGAATCAATCGCGAGAGCCGGGTCCCATGTGTGTCAGCGGTGCGCTTCGCGCATTTTCCGGAGGGTCTGGTCGCCGCTGCGCCTGGATCCGCCGGCGCAACCAGCTCAGCGAGTGCCGACAAGCGGGGCGCGCGCCGCGCGCTTTTCCTGGGTTGCGCGGTGCGAGGGCCTCAGGCGTTGAGGGTGACGGCCGCGCGCACGGCCTGGAAGCTGTCGTCTTCGCTGTGCCCTGTGCTGTCGATTACGTGATCGGCACGCAGATACTGCTGCTCGCGTGCGACCAGGATGCGGCGCAGGTCTTCCATTGCTTCGTCACTGCCTGCCATTGGCCGCAGGTCGCCTTGGGCGGTGACGCGCTGCATGTGCTCCTCGGGGGTGGTGCGTAGCCAGATCGTCAGGCAGCGCGACAGGAGCAGGTCGTAGGTGTCGGTCTGGGAAACGATGCCGCCGCTCGCTGCGAGGACCAGTGGCTCGCTGCGCTCGAGCACCTGGCGCAGGCAGCGCTGCTCAATGCGGCGGTAGCCGGCCTGGCCATAGAGCGCGAAGATCTCGCCCATTGGCATCCCGGTGTCGCGCTCGATTTCGGCGTCGAGCTCGACGAAGTGGAACCCGAGTTCAGCTGCCAGCCGCCGCCCCAGTGTGGACTTGCCCGCACCGCGCAGGCCGATCAGCGCGATGCGCTTGCGGCGCGCGGCATCTTCATGACCGAAATCGCGCATCAGCCGAAAGACGACGTCCTCCAGGCGGTGGCGGGGCAATTGTTCGAGGACTCGGCGCACCAGCCGCTGCTCGACCGACTCCTCGGCACCGCACGCGAGCAGATCGGGTAGCGACAGCCCGAGTGCATGGCCGATGTGGCGCAGCAGCACGATCGACACATTACCCTCGCCCGCCTCGAGGTGGGCGAGATGGCGCTCGGACACGGCGGCCTCGCGGGCCAGTTGCTTGCGCGTCAGACCGCGCCGGTCGCGGGTGTCGCGCACGCGCTTGCCGAGCGCGAGCAGGAACTGGCTGTCGCTGAGCGTATCGGCGTGTGCGCCAAGCTCCATCGCCCGTGCGAGGGGCGCGGGTGGTTCGAGCGTGTCGTTGTCGTGGTTCATTTCCGATCCTGTCTTTCTGGAGCGCGGGTATGGTGCGGCAAGCAATGCCGATGTCAACAACGCCGGGGCGCAATGGCTCGTGGTACGGTGGAGGCGCGCTGGGGTGTGGGATTGATCATAGACCAGAATGCAATATATTGCATTTTAGATACTGTCTAAATCATTGAATAAACGTGATTTTTCGGCTAAAGGGTGGTTGACAGTACAATTGTTGTTGGTATTCTGTTGCAAAGCCTGAACAGAAGATGCACTTTATTGCATGCTGCCGCAGGGCGACCAGGCCTGCAGCCGCGACTGGGGCAGGCGACGAGATCGGAAGTTCATCGCTCCGCACGGCGGCAGGCCGGCGGGGACGATTCGAGGCCAGGAAGGAGACCGCGTCATGTATACCCTGAGTACGGCTGATCACGGCAGCAGTCCGCCGCGCATCGACATCCCCAACCCCTATAACGCGGCCGACGATCTGCTCGGACGCAACCTTGCGGTCGGTCGCGGCGAGAAGGTCGCCTACATTGACGACACCGGCCGCCACACTTACGCGCAGCTTGCCGCGCGCGCTAACCGCTGCGGGAATGCGCTCGTCGGAGGCCTGGGCCTGCGGCGCGGCGACCGGGTCCTGATGTGCGTGCTCGACTGCATCGACTTTCCTGCGATGTTCCTCGGTGCGATCAAGGCTGGCGTGGTGCCGATCGCGGTCAACACCCTGCTCACCGAACGCGACTACGAATACATGCTGGGCGACAGCGGCGCGCGCGTGGCGGTGGTGTCACAAGCGCTGCTGCCGAACTTCGCACCCTTGCTCGGGCGGGTGGCCACGCTGGAACGGATTGTGGTCGCGGGCGGTGACGGTGAGGATGGGCTCGAAGCCCTGATCGCCGGGCGTCCCGATGCCCTCGAGGCGGTCGCCACGCGTGCCGATGACCCCTGTTTCTGGCTGTATTCCTCCGGTTCCACCGGTGCGCCCAAGGGCACGGTGCACATCCATTCCAGTCTGATCCACACCGCCGAGCTATACGGCCAGGAAGTGCTGGGCATCCGTGAGCAGGACGTGGTGTTTTCGGCGGCGAAGCTCTTTTTCGCTTACGGACTGGGCAACGGGCTGACCTTCCCGTTGTCGGTCGGTGCCACCGCGGTGCTGATGGCCGAGCGCCCGACGCCCGACGCTGTGTTCAAGCGCCTGCGCGAGCACCGGCCCGATATCTTCTTCGGCGTGCCCACCCTGTACGCCGGCATGTTGGCGCATCCGGGCTGTCCGGCCGCGGCCGATCTTCCGCGCCTGCGCACCTGTACATCGGCCGGCGAGGCGCTGCCCGAGGGCGTAGGGCGGCGCTGGAAGGAGCGCATCGGGGTGGACATCCTCGACGGCATCGGCTCGACCGAGATGCTGCACATCTTCCTCTCCAACCGCGCCGGTGACGTCCAGTACGGCACCAGCGGCACGCCGGTGCCCGGTTACCGGGTGCGTCTGATCGACGAGGCGGGCAACGAGGTCAGCGCTGTGGACGAGCCGGGGGAGCTGCAGATTTCCGGTCCAAGCTCGGCGGTCCAGTACTGGAACCAGCCGGAGAAAAGTCAGGCGACCTTCCTCGACGGGTGGACGCGCAGCGGTGACAAGTACTACCGCAACGCGGCCGGCTACTACGTCTATTCCGGGCGCAGCGACGACATGCTCAAGGTCAGCGGCATCTACGTGTCGCCGATCGAGGTCGAGTCCACCTTGATCACCCATGAGGCGGTGCTCGAAGCCGCGGTCGTCGGCATCGAGGACGACGATCGGCTCGTCAAGCCGAAGGCCTTCGTCGTGCTCAAGCCGGGTTACGGCACCGGCGAGGCGATGCGCCAGGCGTTGCAGGCGCACGTAAAGAGTCGGCTCGCGCCCTACAAATATCCGCGCTGGATCGAGTTCGTCGAGGACCTGCCCAAGACGGCCACCGGCAAGATCCAGCGCTTCAAGCTGCGCGCGCTTTAGCGGTATCCGTGGCGGCGCGACCCGCATCGCCACGCGTGTCACACCATTACAACGAGGAGACGGGCATGGTCATGAAGGATAGGCGGGTGCGGCTCACGGTGAGCGTAATCGGGCTCGGGCTGGGCATGATGCTGGCGCAGGGTGCGGCCGAGGCGGCGGACAAGGTCAAGGTCGGGCTGATGCTGCCCTACACCGGCACCTATGCTTCGCTCGGCAACGCGATCACCAATGGCTTCAAGCAGTTCGTGGCTGAGCAGGGCGGCACACTCGGCGGACGCGAGGTGGAATACTTCGTCGTCGATGACGAATCGGACCCGGCCAAGGCCACCGAGAACGCCAACAAGCTGGTCAAGCGCGACAGCGTCGACGTGCTGGTCGGCACGGTGCACTCCGGAGTCGCGCTGGCGATGGCCAAGGTCGCGCGCGATTCGAAGACCTTGATGATCATCCCCAACGCCGGTGCCGACGAACTCACCGGTCCGCTCTGTGCGCCCAACGTGTTCCGCACCTCGTTCTCGGCCTGGCAGCCCGCCTATGCGATGGGCAAGGTGGTCGCCGAACGCGGTCACAAGAACGTGGTGACGGTGAGCTGGAAGTACTCCTTCGGGGAGCAGTCGGTGGCGGGCTTCAAGGAGGCCTTCGAGCAGGGCGGCGGCAAGGTGGTCAAGGAGCTTTTCCTGCCCTTTCCGAACGTCGAGTTCCAGCCCTTCCTGACCGAGATCGCCAACCTCAAGCCGGACGCGGTGTTCGTGTTCTTCGCCGGCGCGGGCGCGGCCAAGTTCGTCAAGGATTACGAGGCCTCCGGGCTCAAGACGAGCTTCCCGCTCTACGGTTCGGGCTTCCTCACCGATGGCACGCTCGACGCCATGGGCGGCGCCGGCGAGGGTGTGATGACCACGCTGCACTACGCCGATGGGCTCGATAACGCAAAGGAGAAGTCCTTCCGCAGCGCTTACTCTGCCGCCTACAAGGCCCAGCCCGACGTCTATGCGGTGCAGGGTTACGATGCCGCGCAACTGCTCGCCGCGGGCCTCTCCGGGTCGCCGGCTGGAGCCTTCGACAAGGACGCGGTGATGAAGGTCATGAGCGCCGCCACCATCGATAGCCCGCGCGGCGCGTTCACGCTGTCCAAGGCCAACAACCCGGTGCAGGACATCTACCTGCGCAAGGTCGAAGGTAGCCAGAACAAGGTCGTCGGCATCGCTGCAGCCAAACTCGCCGATCCGGCGCGCGGCTGCAAGATGATGAAGTGATCCTGGCACGCGGGGCGCGGACGCAAGCCTGCCGCCCCGCGCCTCAACCCGCACTTACCCGTCTGTCCACCGCATCCCGGCGTGCCGTCCAAGCCCGGGAGGGAGGGGTTCAACCATGGATTTCACCTCGTTCCTGATCCAGATCCTGAACGCGCTCCAGTACGGGCTGCTGCTCTTTCTGGTGGCGAGCGGCCTGACCCTGGTGTTCGGCATCATGGGCATCATCAACCTGGCGCATGGCAGCTTCTACATGCTCGGCGCCTACCTCGCGTTCGCGCTCAGCAGCCTCACCGGCAACCTGATGCTGGCGATCGTGATCGGCATCCCGCTCGCCTTCGCCTTCGGCGCCCTGCTCGAGAAGCTGCTTTTTGTGCACCTGTACAAGCGCGATCACCTGCAGCAGGTGCTGCTGACCTACGGGCTGATCCTCATCTTCGAGGAAGTGCGCAGCCTCACCGTGGGCGACGACGTGCACGGGGTGGACATTCCTGCCTTGTTTTCGGCTTCGATCCCGCTCTCGGACAACCTGTCCTATCCGGTCTATCGGCTGGTGATCTCGGTGGTGTGCATCGCGCTCGCGGTCGGCCTGTGGTGGCTGA
>JBEOKH010000443.1:0-2007 GCA_040275625.1 Thauera sp.
CTTGATGATCAAGGGGTTCATGATCACCAGGCCGATGAAGCCCCAGACCACCGAAGGAATGGCGGCCAGCAGTTCGACCAGCACCTTGAGCGCTTCACGGGTCTTGCCGCTGGCGAACTCGGCGATATAGATCGCCGCACCCAGCGAAAACGGGATCGCCACCAGCATCGCCAGGCCGGTGACGCTGGCCGTGCCGGCGATCAGCGCCAGGATGCCATATTCGGGATCGTCGGCATCGCTCGGCGACCAGTACGGGGTCAGGAAGAACTCGCGAAAGTTGAGATGCTCGATGATGAAGCCGATCCCTTCCTTGGTGACGAAGACGAAGATCCCGAGGACAAAAACGATCGCCGAGACACCGCAGACAAAGACCACCGCCTCTACCGCCTTGTCGACATACCAGTCGAAGTCACGGCGATCGAAGTCGTTCACTTCTCGGGCAGCAACAGCGCCGCCCTGGGTAGGGTTGCTGGTAACCATCTCAGCTGGGCTCCTCGCCGCGCAGGGTCTCCATCAGGTTGCTCACCTGCACCGCGATCTGTCGACACAGTTCCCCGTAGCGCGCGCGATGTTGGTCGTCGGGAAGATCCGCGACGCCTGCGCCCAGGTCCCACTCGAGCGCTGTGGTGTGGAACGGTACGTTCGCGATGTACGACTTGATCGGCCCCTGCAGGCTGACGATCACGTCGAAATCCGAGAGGTCCTGATGCGACAGATCGAGCGCTCTGGGCCGGTGGCGGCCCAGATCGACGCCCAGATCCTGCAGGGCGCTGACCGCCTCCGGCGCCAAGGCACCAGCCTGCCTGCCAGCACTCCGGTACTCGCCGCCAGCGGGAAAGTTCTTGCGGGCAACGGCTTCGGCGGTAGGGCCAAGGACGGTGTTCTCCTCATCGAGAAAAAGGATTCGGAAAACCCGCGCCGCCTTGGTCTGGCCGGTGACCGCGAAAACCGTATCCTCGCAGACGTTCTTGGCCTGGTCGGAAACCCGTTCGAGGGCGTTGAAGACGCCAAGATAGGCGAACAAGTCCTCGGTGCTGAACTGGCCAGCCTCACCCACCAGATCGCTGAAGGCGACGTCGAAAGTCCGCTCGACCTGATCGGCCATGACCATCGTCGCCCTGGCCTTGTCGCAGTTTCCTTCGATGAACGCCGCGGCCGCCTGCTTGAACATCTGGCGCGACTCGCTGGCCAGCATTTCGACGCTGCGCTTGATCAGCGCGTCCGGGCGCTTGACCACGTGCACCGACTCGCGAGCGATGGTCACCGCGTAGTCGCCGACACGTTCGAGACCGATGTTGGTGTGAATCACCGCGGTGATCAGACGCAGGTGTCCGGCGCTCGGCAAATGCACGCCGATGAAGGCATGACACATCCGGTCCAGCGCGCGACTGATGGCATTGATCCGCTGGTCGCCGAGAACGGTGGCGTAGGCCAGTGGGTCGTTGCCGTTCAGCAGGGCGCGCACGGCGCTGGTCAGCGCATCGTCGACGCAGTTGGCCAGCAGCGCCAGTTGCTGCTTGATCCGGGACAGGTCTCTCTCGAGACGTTCTTCGTAATGACTCATCGGTAGCGGCTCCCCACAGCGCGTTCGGACAACACTTGAGACAACAATTAGCAAAGCGGGCACACGGACTGCGGCGTCCGCGTGTCCGGAATGGCGGGCAGACTTACTTGCAGGTGACTTTCTTGACCGGCGCGTAGCCTTCCTTGGCGAGAATGCACTGGCCAACGTCGCTCTTGATCCAGTCCATGTACTTCTTGACATCGGCCTTTGGCTGGCCATCGGTGTACATGAACAGCGGCCGGGCAATCGGATACGTGCCATCGAAAGCCGTATCCTCGGTCGGCTTGACGCAGGGCTTGCCCGCTGCCGGCGCGATGCAGAGCGCCTTGAGATGGTCCGTGGCATACGCCAGCCCGCTGTAGCCGATGGCGCAGGGGGTCTTCTCGACCAGGTCGGCAACGTCCTTGGAGCCGTGCATGTCGAGCGTGCCCTGACGGAACTTG
>JBEOKH010000444.1:0-9558 GCA_040275625.1 Thauera sp.
TGGCGATCAACAAGGATCCCGAAGCGCCGATCTTCCAGGTCGCCGACTACGGCCTCGTGGGCGACCTCTTCGATGCAGTCCCCGCGCTCGTCGCGGGCGTCTGAGTCCTGCCGTCTCTCCCCTCTGCGGCCTGTCCGGTCTTCCACGACCGGCAGCCGCTTTTTTTTTTGTCTGTGCTCAGCCGTTGCCGGGTGGGAGCAGGCCGTGGATGAGCCGCACGAGCTTGAGCGCGGGGGCTTCGATCTGTTCGACCGGTACCGCGGCGAAGCCGAGGTTCATGCCGGCGCGGCGGTTGGCCGGGTCGATCGCGTACAGCGACAGTGGCCGCATCACCACACCTTCGCGTAGGGCCTTTGCTCCGAGCAGCACATCGTCGAGCGGGCACTCGAAGTGCACCGGGATATGCAGGCCGGCCAGTCCGCCAGCCGCTGTTGCGACGCCCGCCAGGTGGCGCTGCAGGACCTCGATCAGGCGGTCGCGGCGTTCTTCGTAGATGCCGCGCATGCGCCGGATGTGGGTCGTGAAGTGGCCGCCGTCGATGAACTCCGCGAGCGCCGCCTGCTCCAGCATGCGACCCTCGCGGTAGAGCTCGGCGTTGCCGGTGGTGAAGGCCTCGACCAGGTCCTCGGGCACCACCAGGTAGGCCAGGCGCAGGCCGGGGTACATGACCTTGCTGAAGGTGCCGACGTAGATCACCCGCTGCGCCGTCGACAGGCCGAACAGCGAGGCCACCGGATGGTCGTGGTAGCGGATCTCGTTGTCGTAGTCGTCCTCGATGATCCAGATGCGGTTCTTCTCCGCGTACTCGAGCAGGCGGAGCCGCCGTTCGAGCGACATCACCGCCCCGGTCGGGTACTGGCTCGAAGGCGACACGAAGATCAGGCGCGGCGGATGATCCCAGTCGGCTTCCTGCGGGTTGATGCCCTGGGCGTCTACTGGCACCGGGTGGATGGCGAGATCGCAGGCCGCCAGCACGTTGCGCGCCCCCCAGTAGCCCGGATCCTCCATCCACGCCACGTCGCCGACGTCGGCGAGCATGCGCGCGCACAGGTCGAGCGCCTGGTGCGAGCCGTTCAGGATCAGGATCTGCTGCGGGCTGCACGACATCATGCGGGTCACGCACAGGTATTCGGCGAGCACCCGCTTCAGCGGACCGTAGCCGCCGTAACCGTACTGGGCGAGATGACGCTGTTCGAGCCGCATCTGCTTGGCGACCAGCTTGCGCCAGGTGGCGAAGGGAAAGTGGGTGACGTCCGGGAAACCGGGCATGAACGCCCCCGCCTGCACCCGGCTCGACAGCGCATCGGCAGCGATCCGGCACCCCCTTTTCGACAATCCCTCGCTGCGGGCGCCGACCATCCGCCGCGGCTTTTGCTGCGGTGCGGTAACGGCTACCGCGTCGGAGACGAAGGTGCCCGAGCCCACCCGGCTGTCCAGGTAGCCCTCGACGATGAGCTGGTCGTACACCCGCACCACGGTGTTCCGCCCCAGGGCCAGATCCGCCGCCAGGGTGCGGGTGGGCGGCAGTGCGGTGCCGGGGGCGAGCCGGCGCGAGATGATGGCCTCGCGGATGGCCAGATACAGGCGCGCGCGGGCGCTGGATGAGGGCGCCTGCTCCGCATAGGCCTGGACGAGGAGTTCGCAACTAAGACGGCAATCCATTGCAGTGCAGCAAAAATTGGCTCTATCAAAGTATAAGTAATTGGATCAAGCCTGGGCCAATCTGTGGCCTAGGATTCGTTCACCAGAGCGCACAACGCCACACGCAGGAGATGGAGACAGATGGAAGCGGTCCATGACAACCAGGCGCCTCACGTCAGCTTTCGCAACGTCCAGAAGACCTACGACGGCGAAACCCTGATCGTGCGTGACCTCAATCTCGACATTCGCCGTGGCGAATTCCTCACCCTGCTCGGGCCCTCGGGTTCGGGCAAGACGACCTGCCTGATGATGCTGGCCGGCTTCGAGACCCCCACCGGCGGCGAGATCCGCCTCGACGGCGAGGTCATCAACCGGGTGCCGCCCTACCGCCGCAACATCGGCATGGTTTTCCAGAACTATGCGCTGTTTCCGCACATGACGGTGGCCGATAACCTGCGCTTTCCGCTGCGTGTGCGCAAGCTGGCAGCGAACGAGGTCGAGGCGCGGGTGAAACGTGCGCTCGGCATGGTGCAGCTCGAAGCCTTCGGCAACCGCTACCCGCAGCAGCTCTCCGGCGGCCAGCAGCAGCGCATCGCGCTCGCCCGTGCGCTGGTGTTCGACCCCCAGCTCGTGCTGATGGACGAGCCCCTCGGCGCGCTCGACAAGAACCTGCGCGAGCGCATGCAGCTCGAGATCAAGCACATCCAGCAGAACCTCGGCATCACCGTGGTCTTCGTCACCCACGACCAGAGCGAGGCGCTGACCATGTCGGACCGCATCGCGGTCTTCAATCAAGGCGTGATCCAGCAGATCGACGCCCCCGAGACCCTGTACGAACTACCCGCCAACTCCTTCGTCGCCGACTTCATCGGCGAGAACAACGCGCTCGACGGCACCGTGGTCGCGGTCGCGGGCGAGGAGTGCGAGGTGCGCCTGGACTGCGGCACCGTGCTGCGCGCGCGCACCGGAAATGTCGGCACCGGCGGCCGCACCCGCATCGCGGTGCGTCCGGAGCGCGTGCAACTCGCCGGGGCGGACGGCGCCTGTGCCAACCCGCTCGATGCCACCGTGCGCGAGCTCATCTACCTCGGCGACCAGATCCGCCTGCGTATCGAGCTCGCAGGCAAACACGAATTCACCATCAAGGCGCCGGTTTCGCAGCTCGATCGCTCGCTGCGTCCCGGCGATGCGATCCGCGTCGGGCTCGATCCGGCGTACACCCGGGCGCTCGACGTGCCCGCAGCGCACTGAGGCATGCGCAGGCGCCCACCACGCCATCCGCAATCCCGGCCGCCGGCCGGCCTGCACCCGCAGCACCCATAAAACGAAAACCGGAGACTCATCATGAAGCACGCCGCATCCTTTCTTCGTGCCGCCGTCCTTGTCGCCCTCGGCGGTGCCGTCGGCACCGCATCGGCCGACCTTACCGTCATCTCCTTCGGCGGGGCCTCGCAGAAGGCGCAGGACAAGGCCTATTACGCACCCTTCGCCAAGGCCTCCGGGGTCAAGATCGTCGCCGGCGAGTACAACGGCGAACAAGCCAAGGTGAAGGCCATGGTCGAGGCCGGGAATGTGACCTGGGATGTGCTCGAGGTCGAGTCGCCCGAGCTGGTGCGCGGCTGCGAGGAGGGCCTGTTCGAGAAGATCGACTTCGCGCAGGTGGGTGACAAGGCCGATTTCGTGCCCGCCGCCGTGAATGAATGCGGCGTCGGCATCTTCGTGTGGTCGACCGCGCTCGCCTACAACGCGGATCGCCTCAAGGAGGCGCCGACGTCCTGGGCCGACTTCTGGAACGTGGAGAAATTCCCCGGCAAGCGCGGGCTGCGCAAGGGTGCCAAGTACACCCTCGAGTTCGCCCTGCTCGCCGATGGCGTGCCGACGAGCGATGTGTACAAGGTGCTCGCCACCCCGGCCGGCGTCGACCGCGCCTTCGCCAAGCTCGACAAGCTCAAGGCGAACATCCAGTGGTGGGAAGCCGGCGCGCAGCCGCCGCAGATGCTCGCCTCGGGCGATCTGGTCATGAGCGCCGCCTACAACGGCCGCATCTCCGCCGCGCAGGTCGAAGGCAAGAACCTCAAGGTGGTGTGGAACGGCAGCATCTACGACGTCGACTCGTGGACCATCCCCAAGGGCTCGCCGAAGAAGGCCGAGGCGCTGAAGTTCATCCGCTTCGCCAGCCAGCCGGAGAACCAGGCGGTGTTCTCGGGCGAGATTGCCTACGGCCCGGTCAACCTGAAGGCCGTGCCGGCGATCGACGCCAAGGTCGCCGCCGGCCTGCCGACCTCGCCCGAGAACATGAAGGGCGCGATGGCGACCGACACCGAGTTCTGGGTCGAGCACGGCGAGAACCTCGAACAGCGCTTCAACGCCTGGGCGGCGCGCTGAGCGCCGCCTCCTGTTCCGTGCCCGTTTGCGGGCGCGGATCTGCCGCCGCGAGAGTCCGCCCCGCGGCGGCGTTCGCAGCCTGCGGCCATCGATCAAATCTGCCCGAGTAGACGAGCCCATGACCACTGCCGTCGACACCTCCGCTGCCGTGCCGCTGCCCGCCGAGGGCAACGGCACGCCGCTCAAGAAGCGCCTGCGCCGCGCCGAGCGCCGCCGCAACCTGCTCTTCGGCGCCCTGATCCTGCCGCTCGCGCTGGTGGTGCTGGTGGCCTTCATCTGGCCGATCGGCTCGCTGCTGACGATCGGTGTCGAGAATCCGGAGATCCACGACAACCTGCCGCGCACGCTCGCCGCGCTCGAGGACTGGGGCGGCAGCGCGCCGCCGGCCGAGGCCGCCTTCCGCGCGCTTGCCGACGAGCTTGCCGCGGCCAAGGGTTCGCCGGCGATCGCCGCGATCGCCAAGCGCCTGAACCGCGAGAACGCCGGCTATCGCAGCCTGGTGATGAAGACCGCACGCAAGCTGCCGCTCGATGCCGCGGTGCCGGCGCGCGAGGCGCTGATCGCGATCGATGCGCAGTGGGGCGAGCTCGCCACCTGGCAGGCGATCCACCGCGCCGGCGGGGCGTTCACCCCGTTCTACCTGCTCGCCGCGATCGACCGCGCGATCGACGCCGACGGCAATATCGCGACCGCCCCGGAAGACGAGCGCATCTATGTGGACGTGCTGCTGCGCACCTTCTGGATGAGCCTGATCGTCACCGTCTGCTGTCTGGTGCTCGGCTTCCCGGTGGCCTATCTGATGGCGAATCTGTCCACCCGCCACAGCAACATGCTGATGATCTTCGTGCTGCTGCCGTTCTGGACCTCGGTGCTGGTGCGCGTGGCGGCCTGGATCGTGCTGCTGCAGAACGAGGGTCTGGTGAACCGCCTGCTGATGTGGCTCGGCCTCACCGACAGCCCGATCCAGCTCCTCTTCAACCGCTTCGGCGTCTATGTGGCGATGGTCCACATCCTGCTGCCCTTCATGGTGCTGCCGCTGTACTCAGTGATGAAGGGCATCTCGCCGGTGTATGTACGCGCCGCGCTGTCGCTCGGCTGCCCGCCCTTCCGCAGCTTCTGGAAGATCTACTTCCCGCAGACCCTGCCCGGCATCGGCGCCGGCGGCCTGCTGGTGTTCATCATGTGCATGGGCTACTACATCACCCCCGCGCTGCTCGGCGGTCCGAAGGAGCAGATGCTGAGCTACTTCATCGCCTTCTACACCAACCAGACGATCAACTGGGGCATGGCGGCCGCGCTCTCCGCGGTGCTGCTGGCGGCGACCCTGCTGCTGTACATGGTCTATGCCCGCTATCTCGGGCCGACCCGGGTCAAGTACATGAAGGCGCGCTGAGGACGACGATGATGCTGCAACCCTACGCTTCGCCCGTGGAACGGGCATGGTATTACGGCATGCGCGGGCTGGTCGGGCTGATCCTGGCCTTCCTGTTCCTGCCCATCCTGGTCATCGTGCCGCTGTCCTTCAACGCCGACAGCTTCCTGATGTACCCGATGTCGGGCTTCTCGCTGCGCTGGTACGAGGAGTTCGCCACCTCGCCGGCCTGGCGCCAGGCGCTGATGAACAGCCTGATCGTGTCGCCGCTCGCCACCGTGCTGGCGATGGTGCTCGGCACCCTGGCCTCGATCGGCCTGGTGCGCGCCGAGTTTCCCGGCAAGGCGCTGCTCACCGCGGTGCTGATCTCGCCGATGGTGGTGCCGGTGGTGGTGATCGGGGTGGCGATGTACATCTTCTTCGCCCCGCTCGGCCTCACCGGCAGCTACACCGGCCTCGTGCTGGCGCACGCCATCCTCGGCGTGCCCTTCGTCGTCACCACGGTGACCGCGACCCTGCAGGGCTTCGACTTCAACCTGGTGCGCGCGGCCTCCAGCCTCGGCGCCAACCCGCTCACCACCTTCTTCCGCGTCACCCTGCCGATGGTCGCGCCCGGGATCATCTCGGGCGGCCTGTTCGCCTTCGCCACCTCCTTCGACGAGGTCGTGGTCACGCTCTTCCTCGCCAGCCCCGAGCAGGCGACGTTGCCGCGGCAGATGTTCGCCGGTATCCGCGAGAACATCAGCCCGACCATCGCCGCGGTCGCGACCATCCTCATCGTGCTGTCGACGCTGATGCTGATGACCCTCGAATGGCTGCGCCGGCGTGCCGAGCGCATGCGCGGCGCGCGCCGCTGAGCGACGCGACCACGCCGACCCGGCAACCTCGCACAGACCCCTAAGCTTTCCCCGACCACCCGACGGAACCCGACCATGAGCCTGAACCTGAAAGATCCCGACCTCTTCCGCACCCGCTGCTACGTCGACGGGCAGTGGATCGACGCCGACGACGGCGCCACCGTGAGCATCCGCAACCCGGCCAACGGCGAGGTGCTCGGCACCATCCCGCGCATGGGCGCGGCCGAGACCCGGCGCGCCATCGCGGCCGCCAACGCCGCATGGCCGGCGTGGCGTGCGCTGACCGCCGGCGCGCGCGCGAAGATCCTGCGGCGCTGGTTCGAGCTCATCCTCGCCAACCAGGAAGATCTCGCAGTGCTGATGACCAGCGAGCAGGGCAAGCCGCTCGCCGAGGCGCGCGGCGAGGTGCTCTACGCCGCCTCCTTCATCGAGTGGTTCGCCGAGGAAGGCAAGCGCATCTATGGCGACGTGATCCCCGGCCACCAGCCCGACAAGCGCATCGTCGTCACCAAGGAGCCGATCGGCGTGTGCGCGGCGATCACGCCGTGGAACTTCCCGGCGGCGATGATCACGCGCAAGGCCGGCCCGGCGCTCGCGGCCGGATGCACGATGGTGCTCAAGCCCGCCACCCAGACGCCGTACTCGGCGCTCGCGCTGGCGGTGCTCGCCGAGCGCGCCGGGGTGCCGAAGGGCGTGTTCAGCGTGGTCACCGGCGGCGCGGCCGAGATCGGCGGCGAGCTGACCGCCAACCCGATCGTGCGCAAGCTCACCTTCACCGGCTCCACCGAGATCGGCGTCAAGCTGATGGGGCAGTGCGCGCCCAGCGTCAAGAAGCTCTCGCTCGAGCTCGGCGGCAACGCCCCCTTCATCGTCTTCGACGACGCCGACCTCGATACCGCGGTCGAGGGCGCGCTCGCCTCCAAGTACCGCAACACCGGGCAGACCTGCGTGTGCGCCAACCGCCTGCTGGTGCAGGACGGCGTGTACGACGCCTTCGCCGCCAAGCTCGCCGCCGCGGTGGCGCGCCTGAAGGTGGGCAACGGCCTGGCCGAAGGCACTACGCAGGGCCCGCTGATCGACATGAACGCGGTGGCCAAGGTCGAGGAGCACATCGCCGATGCGGTGGAGAAGGGCGCGCGCGTGCTCGCCGGCGGCAAGCGCCACGCGCTCGGCGGCAGCTTCTTCGAGCCCACCATCCTGGCCGACGTGACCCCGGCGATGAAGGTGGCGCGCGAGGAGACCTTCGGCCCGGTGGCGCCGCTGTTCCGCTTCAAGGACGAGGCCGAGGCGATCCGCATGGCCAACGACACCGAGTTCGGCCTGGCGGCCTATTTCTTCGCCAACTCGATGAACCGCGTGTGGCGCGTCGCCGAGGCGCTCGAGTACGGCATCGTCGGCATCAACACCGGAATCATCTCGACCGAGGTCGCGCCCTTCGGCGGCATGAAGTCCTCCGGCCTCGGCCGCGAAGGTTCCAAGTACGGCATCGAGGACTACCTCGAGGTCAAGTATCTGTGCATGGGCGGCGTGCAGTGAGCCGCCGCCACCCCAACCGCATCGACAGGAGAAACCCATGAACGCCAATACCATCCCCCCCGGCCTGCATAACGCCGACTTCATGGCCCGCCGTGCCGCCGCGCTGCCGCGCGGCGTGGGTCAGGCCCACCCGCTGTTCGCCACCAAGGCGCTCAACGCCGAGGTCTGGGACGTCGAGGGCCGTCGCTTCATCGACTTCGTCGCCGGCATCGCGGTGGTCAACACCGGCCACTGCCACCCGCGCGTGGTCGCCGCAGCGCAGGCCCAGCTCACCCACTTCAGCCACACCTGCTTCCAGGTCGTGGCCTACGACGGCTACCTGCGGCTGGCTGAGCGCCTCAACGCGCTCGCGCCGGGGGACGCCCCGAAGAAGACCATGCTGGTGAGCACCGGCGCGGAGGCGGTCGAGAACGCGGTCAAGATCGCGCGCGCCTTCACCGGCCGCCCGGGCGTGATCGCCTTCAACGGCGCCTTCCACGGCCGCACGCTGCTCACGCTCGGCCTCACCGGCAAGATCGATCCCTACAAGCTCGGCGTCGGCCCCTTCCCGGCCGAGATCTACCACGCCCCCTACCCCTGCGCGCTGCACGGCATCAGCGTGGACGATGCGATCCACGGCGTCGAGCTGCTGTTCAAGAACGACATCGAGGCGCGCCGCGTCGCCGCCTTCATCGTCGAGCCGGTGCAGGGCGAGGGCGGCTACTACCCCGCTCCGGCCGAGTTCCTGCAGCGCCTGCGCGCGCTCGCCGACAAGCACGGCATCCTGCTGATCGCCGACGAGATCCAGTCCGGGATCGGGCGCTGCGGCAAGATGTTCGCGGTCGAGCATGCCGGGGTCGTTCCCGACCTGATCACGCTCGCCAAGGGCCTGGGGGGCGGCTTCCCGGTTGCGGCGGTGGTCGGTCGCGCCGAGGTGATGGACGCGCTCGCACCGGGCGGTCTGGGCAGCACCTATGCCGGCGCACCGATGGCCTGCGCCGCCGCGCTCGCCGTGCTCGACGTGCTGGAAGAGGAGAAGCTGTGCGAGCGCGCGCTCGCGATCGGAGAGCACATGCAGCGCCGCCTGCGCGAAATGGCCACGGGCCACAAGTGCATCGGCGACGTGCGCGGTCTGGGCGCGATGGTGGCAGTCGAGTTCTTCCACGACGGCGACCATGCGCGTCCGGCGCCCGAGATCGCCAAGGCGGTGATCGCCGCGGCCCTCCAGCGCGGCCTGCTGCTGCTGTCCTGCGGCAGCTACGGCAACGTGCTGCGCCTGATGGTGCCGCTGACCATCGAGCAGGCGGTGCTCGACGAAGGCCTCGACATCCTCGCCGCGGCGATGGACGCCGCGGCCTGAGCGGGGTCGCGTTCGCGAGCCGAAGGGCGCTGCGGATTCAGCGCCCTTCGGCGAGCATCGCCGCGACGTGCTCGCCGATCGCGAGCGCCGCGGTGAGGCCGGGGGATTCGATGCCGTACAGATGCACCAGCCCCGGTGTGCCATGCGCCGCCGGGCCGTCGATGCGGAAGTCGGCGTCCGCCTCGCCGGGGCCGACGATCTTCGGACGCACGCCGGCATAGCCCGGCTGCAGCCGCTCCGCGTCGAGGTCCGGCCACCAGCGCCGGATCGCGCTGGCGAAGCGCTCCACCCGCGCGGGATCGACCGTGTAGTCCGGCGTGGCGATCCATTCCACGTCGGGGCCGAACTTCGCCTGCCCGCCCAGATCCAGGGTCAGGTGAACGCCCAGCCCGCCCGGCTCCGGGATCGGATAGATCAGGCGCGAGAAC
>JBEOKH010000445.1:0-4172 GCA_040275625.1 Thauera sp.
GCCAAGGAAGCCCGCAAGTCGGTGTTCTGGGCGACCACCTGGATCGGCTACTTCTACGTCCTCACCTTCATCATCGGCTTCGGCGCGATCGTGCTGGTGTCCACCAACCCCCAGTTCCTCGACGCCAAGGGCCTGATCGGCGGCAGCAACATGGCGGCGATCCACCTCGCCAACGCGGTCGGCGGCAACGTCTTCCTCGGCTTCATCTCGGCGGTGGCGTTCGCGACCATCCTCGCGGTGGTGGCCGGCCTGACCCTGTCGGGTGCCTCGGCGGTGTCGCACGACCTGTACGCCACGGTGTTCAAGAAGGGGAAGGCGGACAGCGCCTCGGAGCTGCGGGTCTCGCGCATCACCACGGTCTGCCTCGGCGTGATCGCGGTGCTGCTCGGCATCGCCTTCGAGAAGCAGAACATCGCCTTCATGGTGTCGCTGGCCTTCGCGATCGCGGCCTCGGCCAACTTCCCGGTGCTGTTCATGTCGGTGCTGTGGAAGGACTGCACGACCCGCGGCGCGACGATCGGCGGCTTCCTCGGCCTGATCACCGCGGTGGCGCTGACCGTCGTGTCGCCGTCGGTGTGGGAAGTCACGCTCGGCAACCCGAAGGGTTCGGCGCTGTTCCCGTACGCTTCGCCGGCCCTGTTCTCGATGGCCGCGGGCTTCATCGGCATCTGGCTGTTCTCGATCCTCGACAACAGCGCGCGCGCCAAGGAAGACCGTGCCGGCTACATGGCACAGAAGGTGCGTTCGGAAACCGGTATCGGCGCGTCGTCGGCTTCGTCGCACTAAGCAGCATGACGCTCCGGTGGCATCCGTAAGGGTGCTGCCGGACGGTGCAGGAAACCGCGGGGCGGTGGGCGCAGGCTCACCGCCCCGCGGTTTTTTCAGCGCCGCCGTGTGCTGGCAGGGTGACCCGCACACAGGTGCCGCGCCCCCCCGGGCCATCACCTATCTCGATGCGGCCGCCATGACCGCGCACGATCTCGCGCGCAATCGACAGGCCGAGGCCGCTGCCGCTGGCGGTGGTGCCGGCGTGACGATAGAAACGCTCGAAGACCTGCTTGCGGACCTCGCGTGGAATGCCCGGGCCGTCGTCGCTGACCTCGATGCGCACTTCGTCGCCGGCGCGCGCGCAGCGCAGCGAAACGCGCCCGCCCGTGCCGCAGTATTTGAGCGCGTTGTCCATCAGGTTGGCGACGAGCTCCTGGAGCAGGGTTGGATCGCCCTGCATGCGCACCGGCTCGCGCTCGATGCCGAGATCGATGTCGCGCTCGTCGGCGCGATCGATCCAGTCCTCGACCATCGGGTCGATCAGTGCGGCGAGTTCGACCTCGCTGGCCCCGGCGATCAGGCGGCCGCCCGCTTCGGCGCGGGCGAGTGCGAGCAGCTGGTTGGCGAGGCGCGTGACGCGGGCCACCGACTGGCGCAGGCGTGCGCGTGCGCTGTCGTCGAGCGGCTTCGCTTCGAGCAGCTCGAGCTGCATCTGCAGGCCGGCCAGCGGGGTGCGCAACTGGTGTGCGGCATCCTGCAGGAACTCGCGCTGGCGGGCGCTGGCGGTGCGTTGTCGTTCCAGCAGCCCATTGAGGGCGCGCACAACTTCGCGCACCTCGTCGGGTGCATTGGCCGGTTCGATCGGCGACAGGTCGGCGCCCGAGCGCCTGCGCAGCGAATCTTCCAGCCGCTCCAGCGGCGCCAGTCCGCTCGGAATGCCGAACTCGATCGCGATGCTCGCCGCCAGCAGCAGCAGGCCGGCGGCGGAGGCGAAGCCGACCAGCAGGCGATCCATCGCCTCGTCGCGCTTGACCAGGGTCTCGGCCACGGTGACGTAGAAGCCGCTGCCGGGCTGGTCGCGGTACAGGCGCAGCGCTCGGATCGGCTGTGCTTCGTGGATCAGGTCGCGAAACAGCGGCCGGCTCGATGGCGCGCGCGGCACCGATGCGGGCGCCGCTTCGCGGCCGAGCTGGGAGTACGGCACCGGTAGCGCGGACAGTGCGTCGTGGTCGTCGAGCAGCGGCAGGCTCGCGTCGCCGCCGAGCAGGCGGCCCTGCGGATCGCGCACGCGGAAATAGATGCGGTCGCGGGTGTCACTGCGCAGCACCGCCTCGACCTCGGAAGACAAGATCAGGGCGAGGCCGTCGGGTGCCGGATGGACGTGAGTGGCGATCGCGTGCGCGAGGTTGAGCAGGTTGTGATCGTAGGCGTCGGCGACCATGCCCTTCGCGGTGCCATAGGCCACCGCGCCGGCAATCGCCAGCAGCAGCCCGGTCGGTGCGGCGAGGCTGCTGAAGAGCTTACGGCGAAGGCTGGTCGGCACCGGCGCCACGCTCCCGGACGCGTTCGAGGCGGTAGCCAAAGCCGCGCACGGTGCGGATCAGCAGCCCCGCGACCTCCAGGCGCGGGCGCAGGCGCGAGATGCAGACCTCGAGCGCGTTGCCGCTGCCTTCGCCTTGCAGGGCCTCGCGCGTCACGGTGCGACCGTCGGCGCGCACCAGTGCTTCCAGCACCTCCCACTCGCGCCCGCTCAGCGGCAGCGGGTCGTCGTCGAGCTCGGCGAGGCGGCCGTCGACGTCGAGCACCAGTGCGCCGAAGCCGAGGCTCGCGCTGGCGCCGCGGCCGCGTCGTTGCACCGCGCGCATGCGTGCGCTCAGCTCGGCGAGCTCGAAGGGTTTGACCAGGTAGTCGTCGGCGCCGAGGTCGAGGCCGTAGATGCGGTCGTCGAGTGCGTCGCGGGCGGTGATCACGATCACCGGCATGCGCTGGCCGCGCTTGCGGATGCGTCGCACCAGCTCGTAGCCGCCAAGGCCGGGCAGGCCGACGTCGAGCAGCACGAAATCGAACGCTGTTTCCTGCAACAGGCGGTCGGCGCGCATGCCGTCGCGCTCCACGCAGACCTCGTCGCCCTGACCGCGCAGGAACTCGGCGATCCCTTCGGCCAGCGTCGGGTCGTCTTCAACCACCAACAGTTTCATGTCGTTCTCTCCATCCCCGGTGGTCAGGGGGCGTGCAGCCCGCCGCGCTGGGCAGGGACGCTCACGTTCAGGGCACAATGCTAGCGCGAGCGCGGTCGTTTGGCGCACGGTTGGCGGACGTCGGCGCATCATCAGCCCGTCGTCGTCCTCAAGCCTGTGCCCTCAAGCCAGGCCCGTCGCCATGCCCAGCTGGCGGTGATGCGGGCGGTGGCCGCCACCGTGCTGCGTTACTTCAAGGCCTGGTTGCGGGGCGCGGCGACCCGGCTCGATGCTCGCCAAGCTTGCGTTCAAGCTTGGCATCGCGGCGGTGATCGGCGGCCGTGAGCCTAGCGCCCGGGCTGCGATCGGGATGGGCGCGTGGGGCCAGGATTGAGCGGTGGCCTGGTGTGGGTGGGGCGGCGGTGAGTGAAGGTGGGGGGCGCCGGACGTCTAGCGCCCCGAACAGTGCCCGCCCGAGGCCGCCTGGCCGCTGCCGAGCGCGATCGGCGGGGGCTCGACCCGCACGCCGCTGCTGGTTGCGGTGTCGACCGCGAGCAACCCGAGCCCTACCAGCCAGAACAGTACGAAGCCGACGCGGAAAGCGCGTTTGTTGTCCATGTCGTCTCCCTTATGCGCCGACGCGGCGGCGGATGCGTACGCCGAAGATGGAGCCGGCAAAAGCGAGCGCGAACCACACCCAGCCGTGCAGGCTGGCTGAGGCGATGCCGCCGAGGTAGGCGCCGACGTTGCAGCCGAAGGCCATGCGCGCGCTATAGCCCATCACCAGGCCAGCGATCGCCGCGGCGACGAGGCGCTTGGCCGAAGGCAGGCTGAACTCGGCCGGGCCGTTCCAGCGCGAGGCGGTGATCGCGCCGTAGATGAGGCCGATGTTGGTCACCGAGGTGACGTCGGCGAGGATCGGATCGACCAGGCGCTGGGCATGCGGGGCCGCGCCCCAGAAGGCGTCGCCCGACAGGTCCCAGCCGAGCGCACTCACCGCCTTCGCTGCCCACACCCCCATGCCGTACACGATCCCCCAGGGCTGACCGGCGACGATCAGGTGCACCAGGTAGAGCACCGCCAGCAGCAAGGCACCGAGCCACCAGCGCGGCGCCCAGCGCACGCCCGATCGCGGTGCCGCGGTGGCGACGAAGCTCGCAGTACCGGTGCGGACGAGTTGTTCAGCGACCGCTTGCGGCGAGGATTGCGGCGCGCCGGGTGCGCGGC
>JBEOKH010000446.1:0-9948 GCA_040275625.1 Thauera sp.
CGTGCTCGACTACAACGACCTGCAGCAGGTCGAGGACGTGTTCAAGGCGCGCGGCAACGAGATCGCCGCGATCATCGTCGAGCCGGTCGCCGGCAACATGAACCTGATCAAGCCGCAGCCCGGTTTCCTCGAAGGCCTGCGCCGCATCTGCACCGAGCATGGTGCGGTGCTGATCTTCGACGAGGTGATGACGGGTTTTCGCGTCGGACCGCAGGGTGTGCAGGGGCTGTACGGCATCACGCCCGACCTGACCACGCTCGGCAAGGTGATCGGCGGTGGCATGCCGGTGGGCGCCTTCGGCGGTCGCCGCGACATCATGGAAAAGATTGCGCCGCTCGGCAGCGTGTACCAGGCCGGGACGCTATCGGGGAGCCCGGTGGCGGTGGCGGCGGGGATGGTGTCGTTGAAGCTGACGCGTGAGGCGGGCTTCTACGAGACCCTGGCGGCGCGCACGCAGCGCCTGGTCTCCGGCCTGTCCGCCGGCGCACGTGACGCTGGCGTGAGCTTCAGCGCGGACGGGGTGGGTGGCATGTTCGGCGTCTATTTCGCCGACAGGGTGCCGGCGTCGTTTGCCGAGGTGATGGCCGCGGACAAGGAACGCTTCAACCGCTTCTTCCACGCCATGCTGGACGCCGGCCACTATTTTGCGCCCTCGGCCTTCGAGGCGGGTTTCTTGTCCGCCGCGCACGGCGAGGCGGAGATCGATGCGACGATCGCTGCGGCACGCGAGGCCTTCGCCGCGCTCGGCTGAGCGGGCGCGGGCCTGCGCGCGCAGTCGGGCCGCAAGGGTTCGCGGCTTCCGCCGCTCCTACAGAACCATCGATGCCGCAGGCGCGTCGATGCCGCAGGCGCGTCGATGCCGCGGGACCGTCGATGCCGCGGGACCGTCGATGCCGCGGGACCGGCGATTGCGCAGGGTGCGGATACGAGTGGGGTTTCAGCCCGAGATCCGCAGCACGTGCAACAGGTTGGTGCCGCCGCTGCGGCCGAAGGGCAGGCCGGCGATGACGACGATGACGTCGCCGGGTGCGGCGAAGCCGTGGCCGACCGCGGTGGCGCCGGCGTGCTCGACCATCTCGGCGACGTCGTGCACCTCCTCGAAGGGTACCGGGTGCACGCCCCACACCAGGGCCAGCCGGCGCGCAGTGGCGGGCTGTGCGGTGAGGGCCAGGATCGGCGTCGCCGGGCGTTCGCGGCTGGCGCGCAGGGCACTGAACCCCGAAGAGGTGTAGGCCACCGTGGCGGCGGGTTCGAGCAGGCCGGCGACGCGGCGCAGGGCGCAGCAGATCGCGTCCGGCGTGTTGGCCTCGGCGGCGGTGTGGCTGGCCTCGAGTCCGGCGCGCCAGGCGGGGTCCTGTTCGACCTCGCAGATGATGCGGTGCATGATATCGACCGCTTCGACCGGATACTGCCCGGAGGCCGACTCGGCCGACAGCATCACCGCGTCGGCGCCGTCGTAGATCGCGGTGGCCACGTCCGAGGCTTCGGCGCGCGTGGGTACGGGCGCGGAAATCATCGATTCGAGCATCTGCGTCGCCACCACCACCGGCTTGCCGGCGGCGCGCGCGGCGCGCACGATCCGGCGCTGCAGCACTGGGACCTGTTGGGGTGGCAGTTCCACGCCGAGGTCGCCGCGCGCCACCATGATGCCGTCGGCGAGCGCGACGATGGGCTCGAGCTGGTCGATCGCCGCGGGTTTTTCCAGCTTGGCCATGATCCAGGCGCGCTCGCCGATGAGCGCGCGCGCCTCGCGGATGTCTTCCGGGCGCTGCACGAAGGACAGCGCCACCCAGTCCACGTCGAGCGCCAGGCCGAAGTCGAGATCGGCGCGGTCCTTGGCGGTGAGCGGCGAGATCGGCAGCACGACGCCGGGCACGTTGACCCCTTTGCGGTCGGACAGCACGCCGCCCACCAGCACGGTCGTGTCGGCGAAGTCGGGGCCGAAGGCGTCGACGCGCAGGCGCAGCTTGCCGTCGTCGAGCAACAGTTCGGTGCCGACCTTGAGGGCGGCAAAGATCTCCGGGTGCGGCAGGGTGGCGCGCCTGGCGTCGCCGTCTGCGCTCGCCAGGTCGAGGCGGAAGTGCGCACCGGGCGCCAGCACGACCCTGCCGTCAACGAAACGACCGACACGCAGCTTGGGCCCCTGGAGGTCCATCAGCACGCCGATCGGGCGGCCGAGTTCGTGTTCGACCTGGCGGATCTGCTGCACGCGCTCGGCATGGTCGGCGTGACTGCCGTGGCTGAAGTTCAACCGGAAGACGTCGGCGCCGGCTTCGGCGAGCGCACGGATGCGTTCGACGGTCGAGCTCGCCGGGCCCAGGGTGGCGAGAATGCGGGCACTGCGTTCGCGTTTCATTTCGCCTCCCCGGCGGCCAGCACGGTGGCGACGCCAGCCCGCGCAACCCGGGCATCCTCGCCCGCCTTCACGCCCGAGACCCCCACCGCGCCGATCACCGTGCCGTCGACGATGATGGGTTCGCCGCCTTCGAGCGGCACCACCGGCATCTTCAGCGCGGCGAAGCGGCCGTTGTTGACCATCTCCTCGTAAACCCGGCTCGGCTTGCCGCTCAGCACGCAGGTGCGCGCCTTCTCGGGCGCGACCATCGCGCTCATCAGCGGTGCTTCGTCCATGCGCTGCAGCCACAATGCGTGACCGCCACCATCGCATACGGCGATGCTGACGGCCCAGCCGTTGGCGCGCGCCTCGGCCTCGGCCGCTGCGGCGATGCGCTTCACGTCCTGCAGTGTCAGGGCCTTGATGTCCTTCATGTGCTGTCTCCTCGATTGTTCTGATGCGCGCCCGTTCAAGCGGTCCGGAGCGCGCGGAAGTCGTTCAAATGTGGGGCGGTTTCGGGGCTCAGCGCTCCCCGAGATCCGAAAAACGGATCCACTGCGCACCTTTCCACAACACGGTGCGCCCCATCTCGTGGAGCTGCTCGGCGCCCTCTACCACGGTCAGGAAGTGGTTGCCGGCAAGCTGACCCATCTTGCTCGCGAAGCGGCTGCTGCCATAGGCGAACAGGATCTCGGTCTCCGAGAAGTCGCCCGGGTAGAGCAGGATGTCGCCGCGCGAGGGGTGGCTGGTATGGTTCTCGAAGCCGAGGCCGGTGTCGAACTCGCCGAGCGGCACCCACACCGCCTCGCCGCTCCAGCGCGAATGGATCACCTGGTTGGAAAAGGGCAGCAGGTCGCGGAAGGCGGCGCAGGTCCTGGGCGCGGCGGTTTCCTCCATGCGGGCGACGAAGCGGAACGAACCGACGTCGATGGCGAGATGGCGCATCGGGGGTCTCCTTGGGTGGGTGGGCGGCGCGTCGGGGAGGACGCGCCGCCCAGGGGGCGCCGGTCGATGCCGGCGCTTCATGCTCGGTTCGTGCCGGGAGGCGCCCTTGCTGCGGTCGCCACCCGGACCTGCCTTCGTCTTACTGGCCAATCTCGAAGTTGGCCATCTTCTCGAGCGCGCGCACCATTCCGGAGTGGTCCCACTTGGCGCCGCCGTGCGCCGCGCAGGCGTTGAACAACTCCTGCGCGGTGGCGGTGTTGGGCAGCGACACGCCGAGCTGGCGTGCGGTGGTGAGCGCGAGGTTGAGGTCTTTCTGGTGCAGCTCGATGCGAAAGCCCGGGTCGAAGGTGCGCTTGACCATGCGCTCGCCGTGCACTTCGAGGATGCGCGAGTTGGCAAAGCCACCCATCAGCGCCTGGCGCACCCTGGCCGGGTCGGCGCCAGCCTTGGCGGCGAGCAGCAGGGCCTCGCCAACGGCCTCGATGTTGAGCGCGACGATGATCTGGTTGGCTACCTTGGTAATCTGGCCGTCGCCGTTGCCGCCGACCAGGGTGATGTTCTTGCCCAGCAGCGCGAAGAGCGGCTTCACCTTGTCGAACGCGGTCTCGCTGCCGCCGACCATGATGGTGAGCGTCGCCGCCTTGGCGCCGACCTCGCCGCCCGACACCGGGGCGTCGAGATATTCGCAGCCCAGCGCGTTGATGCGCTTGGCGAAGTCCTTGGTGGCGACCGGCGAGATCGAGCTCATGTCGACCACGATCTTGTCCCTGGTGAGGCCGGCGGCGACGCCCTCGGGGTTGAACAGCACGTCCTCGACGTGGGGGGTGTCGGGCACCATGGTGATGATGATGTCGGCGTTGCGCGCGACCTCGGCGCCGCTGGTGCACGGCCGTGCGCCGGCTTCCAGCAGCGTGGCGGGAGTTTCGCCGCGGGTGTGGGTGAACACGGTGTGGCCGCCCTTGATGAGGTTGCCCGCCATGGGGGTGCCCATGATGCCGAGTCCGATGAAGCCGATGTTTGCCATTTTCTGTCTCCTGAATGTCGATGAAATTGCGTCGGTTCTGCAGGCGCGCCTGAAGGCGCGAGGGTGAGGTGTCGATGGGTGCGTCGTCTGTTCGCGGCTACCGCCGCTCCTACAGGGTGTCCGGAAGCCGTACCGGTTCTCGTAGGAGCGCCGGATGGCGCGAAGGCGGCGTGTCGATCGGTGCGTCGTCTGTTCGCGGCTGCCGCCGCGCCTACAGGGCGTCCGGGAGCCGTACCGGTTCTTGTAGGAGCGCCGGAAGGCGCGAAGGCGGCGTGTCGATCGGTGCGTCGTCTGTTCGCGGCTACCGCCGCTCCTACAGGGCGTCCGGAAGCCGTACTGGTTCTTGTAGGAGCGCCGGAAGGCGCGAAGGCGGCGTGCGACCGCCGCGCCTCGGCTCAGCCGGCGAGCGCCTTGATCCATCCCAGGCCCTCGCGGGTGCCGGCGGCGGGTTTGTATTCGCAGCCGATCCAGCCGTCGTAGCCGAGCTGGTCGATGTAGCGGAACAGCCAGGCGTAGTTGATCTCGCCGCTGCCGGGCTCGTTGCGGCCCGGGTTGTCGGCGATCTGCATGTGGGCGATCTTCGGCAGGTGCTTGGCGATGGTGTTGGCCAGTTCGCCCTCCATGCGCTGCATGTGATAGATGTCGTGCTGCAGCCACAGGTTGGGCGCGCCGACTTCCTCGATCAGCGCGATCGCCTGCGCGGTGCGATTCAGGAAAAAGCCGGGGATGTCGAAGGTGTTGATCGGCTCGACGAGCAGGCGGATGCCGGCCTCCTCGAGCTTGCTGGCGGCGAAGCGCAGGTTGGCGACGAAGGTTTCATGCACCTTTTCTGCGTCGACACCGGTGGGGGCGATGCCGGCGAGGCAATTCACCTGCTTGCAGCCGAGCGTGGTGGCGTATTCGATCGCGCGCCCGACGCCGTCCTGGAACTCGCCGACGCGGTCCGGACGGCAGGCGATGCCGCGCTCGCCGCCTTCCCAGTTGCCCGCCGGCAGGTTGTGCAGCACCTGCACCAGGCCGTGCCTGGCCAGGCGCTCGGCGAGCGCGTCCTTGTCGAAGGCGTAGGGGAAGAGGTACTCCACGCCCTTGAAGCCGGCCTCCGCCGCCGCCTGAAAGCGGTCGAGGAAGGGCACTTCGTTGAAGAGCATGGTCAGGTTGGCGTTGAACTTGGGCATTGCTTCGTCTCCGGTTGTCGGTTGCGGACGGGCCCGGCCGCCCGGCGGCGGCCCGTCTTTCGGGGCGGTGCGTTCAGTCGAGCATCGAGATCGCGGTCGGCGCGTCCTCGCCGCGTTCGGCGAGCTCCTCGAACTCGTTGATGGCGTTGATCTCGGTCCCCATCGCGATGTTGGTCACGCGCTCGAGGATGATCTCGACCACCACCGGCACGCGGAATTCTTCCATCCACTGCTTCGCCTGTGCGAAGGCGGGCTGGATCTCTTCCGGCGTGCGCACGCGGATCGCCTTGCAGCCCAGGCCTTCCACCACGCCGACGTGATCGACGCCGTAACCTTCGGTTTCCGGGGCGTTGATGTTCTCGAACGCGAGCTGCACGCAGAAATCCATGTCGAAGCCGCGCTGCGACTGGCGGATCAGGCCGAGGTAGGCGTTGTTCACCAGCACGTGCAGGTAGGGCAGCTTGAACTGCGCGCCCACCGCCAGCTCCTCGATCATGAACTGGAAGTCGTAGTCGCCCGAGATCGCCACCACGCGGCGATCGGGGTCGGCCGCGCACACGCCGAGCGCCGCCGGGATGGTCCACCCGAGCGGACCGGCCTGGCCGCAGTTGATCCAGTGGCGCGCCTTGTACACATGCAGGAACTGCGCGGCGGCGATCTGCGACAGGCCGATGGTGCTGACGTAGCAGGTGTCCTTGCCGAAGGCGAGGTTCATCTCCTCATACACGCGCTGCGGCTTCATCGGCACGTTGTCGAAGTGCGTCTTGCGCTGCAGCGTGCGCTTGCGCTCCTGGCACTCGGCGACCCAGGCGCTGCGGTCGCGCAGGGTGCCGGCGGCCTTCATCTCGCGCGCCACCTCGAGCAGGCGGTCGAGCGCCGCGCCGGCGTCGGAGACGATGCCGTAGTCGGGGCCGAACACGCGGCCGATCTGGGTCGGCTCGATGTCCACATGCACGAACTTGCGGCCCTCGGTGTACACCTCGACCGAGCCGGTGTGGCGGTTGGCCCAGCGGTTGCCGATGCCGAACACGAAGTCCGAGGCCAGCATGGTGGCGTTGCCGTAGCGGTGCGAGGTCTGCAGGCCCACCATCCCGGCCATCAGCGGGTGGTCGTCGGGGATCGTGCCCCAGCCCATCAGGGTCGGGATCACCGGCACGCCGGTGAGCTCGGCGAATTCCTGCAGCCTGGCTTCGGCGTTGGCGTTGATCACGCCGCCGCCGGACACGATCAGCGGACGCTCGGCGGCGTTCAGCATCGCCATCGCCTTCTCGGCCTGGGCGCGGGTGGCGGCGGGCTTGTACGCCGGCAGCGGCGCGTAGGTGTCGATGTCGAACTCGATCTCGGCCATCTGCACGTCGAAGGGCAGGTCGATCAGCACCGGGCCGGGGCGACCGGAGCGCATGATGCTGAAGGCCTGCTGGAACACGCGCGGCACCAGCGCCGGTTCGCGCACGGTCACCGCCCACTTGGTCACGGGCTTGGCGATGGACTCGATGTCCACCGCCTGGAAGTCTTCCTTGTACAGGCGGGCGCGCGGGGCCTGGCCGGTGATGCACAGGATGGGGATCGAATCGGCGGACGCCGAGTACAGCCCGGTGATCATGTCGGTGCCGGCCGGGCCCGAGGTGCCGATGCACACGCCGATGTTGCCCGGGTTGGCGCGGGTGTAGCCTTCGGCCATGTGCGAGGCGCCCTCGACGTGGCGGCCGAGGATGTGGTGGAAACCACCGTTCTTCTTCATCGCCGAATACAGCGGGTTGATTGCGGCGCCGGGCACGCCGAACACCGTGCTCACGCCTTCCTTGCGCATCACCGCGGCTGCGGCATCGACTGCTCTCATGCGGGCCATCTTGTGTCTCCTGTCGGGAATGTTGTTGAACTCGATGGGTGCAGCATACGGAGCGGGGGCGTACTGTTGAATGGGTAGATGTGTCGGTTCTATCGGTACTATAAGTATCGAATAGCTGGCCGCATGAGTGTCGATGCGCCGGATATGCGCGGCGTTATGTCCGCTATCAGGATCTGAAATATATTCCAGGTATGTGCGTGGCCGGCCGCAGGGAGAGGAGAGATGGATCGCTACACCGAACTGCGCAGCTTCGTGCTGGTGGCCGAGAAGGGGAGCTTCGCCGCGGCGGCGCTGGTCGAGGGCGTGACGCCGGTGGTCATGGGCCGGCGGCTGGACGCACTCGAGAGGCGTCTTGGCGTCAAGCTCATGCACCGCTCGACGCGTGGTCTCACGCTCACCGAGCTCGGCGAGCAGTTCCTCGAGCAGAGCCGTGGCCTGTTGAGCGAGTTCGACGAGATCGAGCGTGCGGTCAGCGCCGGACGCAACGTGGTGCGCGGCCATCTGGTGGTGTCCGCGCCGGCGGCTTTCGGCCGCCGCCACGTGGTGGCGCACGCGACCGCGTTCAAGGCGCTGCATCCGGAACTGAAGATGTCGTTCAACTTCACCGACAGCGTGGTGGACCTGGTGCGCGAAGGCTACGACATGGCGATCCGCATCGGCGAGGTCACCGACCCCAACTACGTCGCGCTGCGGCTGTTCCCCAATCGCCGCGTGGTGTGCGGCACGCCCGGCTACTTCGAGCGCCACGGCATTCCCCGTCAGCCGGAAGACCTCGCCCGCCACAACTGCCTGGCCTTCAACCTCGCCGGCGGCCAGCAGCGCGGCTGGTCCTTCGTGCGCGAGGGCCGGCTGTTCGCGGTCCGCGTCGACGGCGACCTGGCCTGCAACGATGGCGAGCTGCTGTACGGCTGGGTGAAGCAGGGCCTGGGGGTGGGTTGGCGCTCGACCTGGGAGATCCAGGCCGAGCTGCGGCGCGGCGAGCTCGTCACCGTGCTCGACGAGTTCGCGGTGCCGAGCTACGACATCCAGGCGGTGTATCCGCAGCAGCGCTACCTGCCGGCCAAGGTCCGCCACTTCATCGACTACCTCAAGGCAATCTACAACCAGCCCGGCTACTGGGAGGGCGAGGCGGGGCACTGAGGGGGGCGCACGGTTTTCGGCGCCCGCACGGCCCGCTCAGGTGCCGCTGCACTGCATGCGCGCGCGGCGAGGCGCTCAGAAATGCCACTCCATCTGGAAGGTCGGCGTCCGGGTGTCGATGCCGGGCTTCTCGACGCCGTTGCCGAAGGTGTGATTGCCGAACTTGTTGCGCCAGTACTCGTAGCCGACGCCCATCAGGAAGGTGTTCTTCTTGCCCCAGGCCATCTGACCCACGTCGACCATCAGCGACGTCCGCATCAGGGTCTCGGTGTGTGTCTTCACCCCGGCGTAGTCATCACCCTTCTCGCCGATGACGTTGATGAAGCCCTGGAACTTGAGCGGCACCGCGCCGGCATTGAACGGAATGCCCCACGCCGTGCTCAGGATCCACTGCGGATCGAAGCTGATGTCGCTCTTCGGGCAAGCCGGCGCACCGAGGCCGCAATGATTCCATTCCTTGCCGAAGAGCAGGCTCACATCGAGAAAGCCGGGCACATCGAACTTGAGCGTGGGCCCGATCACGAGCAGGCGCTTGCGGGGTGCGAAGGCGGTGTTCTTGGTGTTGAGGTCGAAGCCGGCGGTGAGCGCCACCTCCTTCACTGGACCGAAGGCGAGCTTCGTGTCGAAGGCCTTGCCGAGGTGCACCTGGTGGCGATAGGTCAGGTAGAACTCGGTGGCGCCGGTTCCCTGGCCGCGCGGATGGGGGCTGGCCGGGTCCGTGTTGTCCGACTGCAGGACATCGAGGTTGAGGAAGTTCTGCCCGACCGAGTAGCCGCTCGCGTGGGTGAATTGCAGTACGTGCTTGCGGACGTCGTTCGGGTTCGTCGGCTCGCGGAAGTCCGTGCCGTACCGGTAGCCGACGAAGGTGTCGCTCCAGGTGGCGGCATGAACGGCGGATGGGGCGATGGCGGCGGCGATCGCCAGGGCGGCGGCGGTCTTCAAGGGCTTGATGGTCATGAGAGATCTCTGTTGTTGTTTTGTCCAGGGTTGGGGAATCAATGTGCTTCGGCCGTCTTCGCCGCCTCGATGGCGCCGGCGGTGTCGTCGCGCCCGCCGTTGAAGTACAGGTTCAGCACCACCGCCGAGATCGCGGTCAGCAGGATTCCCGACTCGAGCAGCGGGTGCAGGCTGTGCGCCATGTGCTGGGTCCAGCGCGGCGCGACCAGCGGCACCAGACCGAAGCCGATCGACAGCGCGACGATGTACAGGTTGTTGCGGTTGCTCTTGAAGTCGACGTTGGTCAGGATGCGGATCCCGGTCGCGGCCACCATGCCGAACATCACCAGGCCGGCGCCACCGAGCACGAAGGTCGGCACCGACTCCACCAGCGCGGCCATCTTGGGCAGCATGCCGAGCACGATCATGATCACGCCCGCTGCCACGCACACCCAGCGGCTCTTGACGCCGGTCACGCCGACCAGGCCGACGTTCTGCGAGAAGCTGGTGTAGGGGAAGGTGTTGAAGAGGCCGCCGATCAGGG
>JBEOKH010000447.1:0-2667 GCA_040275625.1 Thauera sp.
GACGCGTCGGCAAGAAGCACTTTACCGACACCTATCGCTATGCCCATCAAGTGCCATTGCGCAACACGGACGATGCCGTGATGGCCAACTGGCTGGAACTGGTCACCACCGATGCCCGCGGTGCCATCGTCTTCAAGAACGCCTGGGCCACCTCGCATGCCATCACCGACCACAACGTCGCCGCTCTGGCTTCCGCCGGGCGAGCACGTTGGAAAATCGAGAACGAGAACAACAACACCCTCAAGACTGTTAATTCGCGCCGCTATGAGGCCACTGGACTCGCGGCGCAATGAGGCCAGAGCAATCGCGGCGCAATAAGGCCACCTAGAAGGCAAGTAGAGGCGGTTTCGGACTTCCGATTGCGTAACCTCTGGCAATTTTGCCGGGGGCAGGCGCAATGGCTAACAGGAAGTTCGAAATGTACGAAATACGACAAATGATTCAACGCCTGCGACTAGGCGAAAGCAATCGCGCGGTCGCCCGAGCGCAGGGGGTTGGGCGCGACACCGTCGGGCGTGTGCGAGACATCGCCGCCGCTCAGAACTGGCTGGAGGCGACGAGCCCGCTGCCGGACGACGCGACGATCGCGCGGTACTACCAGACGGCGGGCAAAGGGACGAGCGCCGGAGCGGCCAAGAACCCGACGCACCTGTCTACGGTGGAGCCCTTTCGCGAGAAGGTTCTGGAGTGGCACCGCCAGGGCATCGCGGTGAGCAGCATCCGCCAGGCGCTGGCCCGCCAGTACGGCTACGGCGGCAGCGTGCATGCCGTCTATCGCTTTCTGCGCAGCGAAGCCGCCCCGGCCCCGGTGGCCACCGTGATGCTCGACTTTGCCGTCGGCGAACAGGCGCAGGTCGACTTCGGTTCGGGACCGCTGATCACCGATCGCCATTCCGGCGAGGTGTTCAAGACCTGGTTCTTCGTCATGACCTTGTCGTGGAGTCGGCACCAGTACGCCGAACTGGTGCGCAACCAGAGCGTCGAGACCTGGCTGGCCTGTCACCGGCACGCCTTCGAGTGGTTCAACGGCGTCCCGCGCAAGGTACGGATAGACAACCCGAAGTGCGCGATCACGCGCGCCTGCTACTACGAGCCGACGGTGCAACGCGCCTACGCCGAACTCGCGCTCGGCTATGCCTTTGTAATCGACCCCTGTCCGGTCGCGGACCCGGCCAAGAAGGGGCGTGTGGAGTCGGGCGTTAAGTATGTCAAAGGCAACTTCATGCCGCTGCGCGAGTTTCATGGCCTGGCGCACGCGAATGCGCAATTAGAGGCGTGGATTCAGGGTGAGGCGGGCAATCGTCTGCACGGCAGTACGCGCGAGCGGCCGCTCATGCGCTTCAACGAAACCGAGCAGGCGCTGCTGCAGCCGCTGCCCGCCGTCGCACCAACGTGCCCGACCTGGGCCAAGGCCAAGCTGCACGGCAACGGCCACGTCCAGCATGCGTACGGCCACTACTCGGCGCCGTTTCGCCTGATCCACCAGACGCTGTGGTTGGAAATCACGCCGGATGTCGTACGCATCTACCACGAGCACGAGCTGGTGGCGATCCATCCGCGCCTGTTCAAAGCGAGTACGCGGTCGACCGTCGAGGATCATCTGCCACCCGACGCCCAGGCTTACTTCATGCGCGATCCGCAGTGGTGCTTAACCCAGGCGACGACGGTCGGGCCGGCCTGTCTGGCGGTCGTCGAGAGTTTGTTCGCCAAGCGTGTGCTTGACCAGCTGCGCGCCGTCCAGGGCTTGCTGCGCTTGGCCGATCAGTTCGGTCGCAGCCGACTCGACGCGGCGTGTAGCCGTGCGCTGAACTTTGGTACGCCGAGCTATCGCACGATCAAGCAGATCCTCAAGAGCGGGCTCGACCAACAGCCGGAGTTGATCGCCGCGCCGACGCTGGAAGCGCCCTATCTGAGCGGCGGCCACTTCCGCCGCCAGTCCTCCGATCTGTTGCATTGAGCCGCCGCACGGCGCGCCGGTCCTTGCTCATCCCTTATCTATCTGGAATCCGCTCATGAATCCTATGCTCCAACTTGAACCCCTGCTCAAGCAACTGCGCCTGTCCGGCATCCTCGACTCGCTCGAAGCGAGAAACCGTCAGGCGATCGAGGCCAAGCTGGCTTACACCGACTTCCTGGCGCTGCTGGTCGAGGACGAAGTCGCCCGTCGTGATCAGCGTCAGTTTGCCCAGCGCCTGCGCAAGGCGCAGGTGGTCGGCGACAAGACGCTGGAACGTTTCGATTGCAGCCACAGTCCGTCGGTCAATCACGCCTTGATTGCCGAGCTGGCAACCTGCCGATTCGTCCTCGAACATGCGCCGGTTCTGATCGCCGGCCCGACCGGTACGGGCAAGTCTCACCTGGTCCAGTCGCTCTGCCATTGCGCACTGCGCGCCGGCCATGAGGTGCTGTTCATTTCGCACGCCAAGCTGCTGGCTCAGCTGCACGCGGCGCGGGCGACCGATTCTTTTGAGCGCAAGCTGCGCCAACTGGCACGCGTCGATGTGCTGGCCATTGATGACTTTGGCCTACGTCCCATGCGCTCGCCGCAGGATGAGGATTTCCACGATCTGATCGACGCCCGTTATGAGCGCACGACCACCTTGCTGACCAGCAATTTCAGATTTCCTGATCTCGAAGGAAACCCGGATGGCACTTTAGACAAGAGCA
>JBEOKH010000448.1:0-12291 GCA_040275625.1 Thauera sp.
CGCGGTGCTTGCGCGCATGGACCCGCGCGACCTGCAGCCGCGCGTCGCCCACGCTGCAGCCGAACTCGAGCGCGAACGCGTGCGCCATCGACACGATCAGGAGGCGATCGCGCACGAACGCACGCTGCTCGAGCTCGCCGAGGCCAAGCTCGCCCGCTTCGAGCGCCTGAAGAACGCCCGCCTCGGCGCCGAGATCACCGTCGACCAGTCACGCGAGGAGGTGGCCCGGGTGCGCCTGTCGCTCTCCCAGCGCCACCAGGCGATCGCCGAACATCCAGCCCGCCTCGCGCAGTTGCAGGCAACGCTCGCCGAGGCGCGCCGCGACGCCGAGCGCGGCGAAATCATTGCGCCCTTCGCCGCCCGCATCGGCAGGGTCGAGGTGGCCGCCGGCGACCAGGTTCAGCCCGGTCAGGCCTTGATCAGCCTCTACCCGTCCGACGAACTCTTCTTGCGCGCACGCGTGCCGGCGATCTACGCCGAGGAACTGCGCGCCGCGCTCGCCCGCGGCGAAGCGCTGCGCGCGCACGCCGATTTCGGCACCACCCGTCTCACCGCACGCCTCGAACGCATCGGCGGCGAAGCCGACGCGCGCGGCGTCGATGTGCTGCTGCGCATGGACGATGCCGGCAGGGTGCCGGTCGGGGCCTTCGTCAATGCGGTGCTCGAGCGTCCGCGACTCGACGGCGTGTTCGCGCTGCCGCCCGCGGCGCTGCATGGCGGGGACCGCGTTTATCTGATCGAGAACAATCGCCTGAAGGCGGTGCCGGTGGTGCGCGCCGGCGAACGCCGGGACGGCGAACGCCTGGCGGTGCTGGTGCGTGCGCGTGACGCCACCACAGCGCTGCGTGCAGGCCAGAGCATCCTCGCCACCCATCTTCCGCACGCGATCGACGGTCTGGCGGTGGAGATCGTCGGGGGCACGCGATGAAGCACGTCAGCCTGCTCGAGCGCCTCGCCGGCCACAAGGTCGCCGCCAACGTGCTGATGCTGCTCGCCTTCGTGCTTGGCACGATCGGCATCACGCGCATGAACGTGCAGTTCTTTCCCACCTTCGAGCTCGACGTGATCTCGGTGCGGGTGGTGTGGACCGGGGCCTCCGCCGAAGACGTCGAGATCGGCATCGTGGCGCCACTGGAAGAGCGCCTCAAGACAGTCGACGGGCTCAAGAAGATGAGTTCGACCTCGGCGCAGGGTGTGGCCAGCATCACGCTCGAGCTGCAGGAGGACACCGACACCCTGCTCGCTCTCGACCAGGTGCGACAGCGCGTGGACGAGTTCCGCAACCTGCCGCGCGACGCCGAAACACCCGAGGTGAGCCGGGTGTCGCGCTATGAACCGATCGCCCGCCTGCTGGTGCGGGGGGGCAGCGTCGAGGAGCTACGCCCCTGGGTTCGCCGCTTCGAGAGCGAACTGCTCGCCGCCGGGGTCGACCGGGTGACGATCACCGGCATGCCGGAGGAGCGCATCGCGATCGAGATCCCCTCTGCCGCGCTGGAAACGCTCGGCCTGTCGCTGAGCCAGGTCGGCGAGCGAGTCGGCCAGCTCGCGCGCGACTTCCCGGCCGGTATCGCCGGCGAGGCCGACGGCGCGCGCGAGATCCGCGGCCTCGAACAGCGCCGCAGCGCCGAGGCCTTCGCACCCCTGGCGGTGGTCAGTGACGAGCACGGCGTGGTACGTCTGGGCGAGATTGCCCGCCTGACCCGCGAGCCACGCAGCAACGAACTGGCGCTCTCCGAGCACGGCGATGCGGTTGTCGAGCTGCAGTTGCAGCGCAGCGAGAGCGGGCATTCGCTGAAGGCAGCGAACGCCCTGGGCGCCTGGCTCACAAAGACTCGTCCGACGCTGCCGCCGAGCATTCGCCTGGAAGTCTTCGACGAACAGTGGCAGTTGATCAGCGAGCGCATCGAGCTGCTGGTGAGCAACGGCCTCTCTGGCCTGCTGCTGGTGGTGGCGGTGCTGTATTTCTTCCTGCCCGCACGGGTCGCGTTCTGGGTCATGGTCGGCGTGCCCACCGCCTTTCTCGCCACCCTCGGGCTGATGTTTTTCCTCGGCGGCACGCTCAACATGATGAGCCTGTTCGCACTGATCATGGCGCTGGGCATCATCGTGGACGACGCGATCGTGGTCAGCGAGGACGCCGACACCCATCGCCATATGGGTGAAGGTCCAGCGCAGGCCGCGCTCGGCGGTGCCCGAAGGATGCTGTGGCCGGTGCTCGCCTCGTCGCTGACCACGGTGGCGGCCTTCCTGCCGCTGATGATGGTGGGGGGCGTCATCGGCAACATCCTTGGCGACATCCCCTTCGTGATGGTCGCAGTCATCGTCGCCTCGCTGCTCGAATGCTTCCTGATCCTGCCCGCTCACCTGCGCGGCGCACTCGCAGGCGATGCAGCATTGCAGGCTTCCCCCCTGCGCGCGCGCCTCGACGCAGGGTACGCGCACTTTCGCGACGGTCCCTTCCGGCGCCTGGTCGAGCGCGCGCTCGCCTGGCGTGGCGCCACGGTCGCGATCACGGTCGCGCTGATGGTGCTCGCGGTCGGTCTGATCGCCGGCGGGCGGATCGGCTTCGTGTTTTTCCCCACCCCAGAGGGTCAGGTCATCTACGCCAACGCCACCTTCGTCGCCGGCACGCCACGCACCTACACCGAGGCCTACCTGGCCGCACTCGAACTCGCGCTGTTCGAGGCCGATGCGGAGCTCGGCGGCGGCCTGGTACAGACCGCCGTCGCGCGCCGCGGCGGCACGATCAGCAGCGGCAGCGGCAGCAGCGCACGCGGCGACCAGCTCGCCGGCATCATGGTCGAACTTACCCCGCCCGATACCCGCGCGGTGCGCAACGAGCGCTTCCTCGCCGTGTGGCGGGAGAAGGTGCCGGCGGTCGCCGGCCTCGAGCTGCTCACCTTCACCGCGCGCCAGTCGGGCCCGCCCGGACGCGACATCAACATCCGCCTGACTGGCGACGACGCCGACGCGCTCAAGGCGGCAGCGCTCGAGCTGGCCGAGACGCTCAAGAGCATCCCCGGCATCAGCGAGCCCGAGGACGACATGCCCTACGGCCGCGAACAGCTCGTCTATCGGCTGACGCCCGCGGGCGAAGCGCTCGGACTCACCACCGAGAGCCTCGGCCGCCAGTTGCGCGCTGCCTTCGACGGCGCGCTCGCCCAGCTCGTGCAGGTCGGGCGCGACGAACTCGAGGTGCGGGTGATGCTGCCGCGCGCCGAACGCAGCCGGCTCGACATCTTCGAGCGCATCACGATCAGCCTGCCCGACGGGCGCTTCGTACCGCTCGCCACCGTGGCGAGCTGGGAATCACGCCGCGGCTTCGAGGCCCTGCGCCATGCCCAGGGCCGGCTTGCGGTCGAGGTCTCGGCCGCGGTCGATTCCGATGTCACCAACGCCAACGTGGTGCAGGCCGAACTCCAGCGCGCCACCCTGCCGCGGCTGGCGCAGAAATACGGCTTCGAGTTCAGCTTCGAGGGCCGCTCGGCGGACCAGCGCGAAACCATGGCCGACATGAAGGCGGGCGTGATCCTTGGCCTCGGCCTCATCTACCTGGTGCTGGTGTGGTCGTTCTCGTCGTGGAGCTGGCCGATGGTGGTGATGTCCGCGATCCCGCTCGGGCTGGCCGGGGCGATCTTCGGCCACTGGGTGCTCGGCATCGACCTCACCATCCTGTCGATGTTCGGGCTCTTCGGGCTGGCCGGTATCGTGGTGAACAACTCGATCATCCTGGTGAGTCTGTTCAAGGAGCTCGAGCACAAGGGCGCGAGCCTGCACGATGCCCTGGTGGGCGCCTCCTGCGGCCGCCTGCGCGCGGTGCTGCTGACCTCGCTGACCACGATCGGCGGCCTCACGCCGCTGCTCTTCGAGCGCTCGCTGCAGGCCCAGTTCCTGATCCCGATGGCAACCTCGATCGCGTTCGGGCTGGGCTTCTCGGCACTGCTGGTGCTCTTCTTCGTTCCTGCGCTGCTGTCGATGCTGGAGAGCGTGCGCGCCTGGATGGCAGGCGCGCCACGAGCGGCTGCGGCGGGCTGAGACCTTACGCGGGTCGCGTGCTGGGCCCGCGCCTGCGGATCGATGCGCCGCTCAGAGCGGCGCTTCGAGCACCTCGACACCGCCCATGTAGGGCACCAGCGCCTTCGGGATCACGATCGAGCCGTCGGCTTGCTGATGGTTTTCCAGCACCGCGACCAGGGTGCGGCCCACAGCGAGGCCCGAGCCGTTGAGCGTGTGCACCAGCTCGTTCTTCCCCTGCGCGTTCTTGAAGCGCGCCTGCATGCGGCGCGCCTGGAATGACTCGCAGTTCGAGCAGCTCGAGATCTCGCGATATGTGTTCTGCGCCGGCAGCCACACCTCGAGGTCGTAGGTCTTCGCCGCCGAGAAGCCCATGTCGCCGGTGCACAGCGTGATCACCCGGTAGGGCAGCTCCAGCTTCTGCAGGATGGCCTCGGCGTGCCCGACCATCTGCTCGAGCGCCTCGTTGCTCTTCCCAGGCTCGACGATCTGCACCATCTCGACCTTGTCGAACTGGTGCTGGCGGATCATGCCGCGCACGTCGCGCCCGCCGCTGCCCGCCTCGGAGCGAAAGCAGGGGCTGTGCGCGGTCATGCGGATCGGCAGCGCGTCGACCGCAAGGACGTCCTCGCGCACGCTGTTGGTGAGGGTGATCTCGGCGGTGGGGATCAGGTACTGCTCCAATCCTTCCTCGTCGCCGCCGCGCAGCACCCAGAACAGGTCTTCCTTGAACTTGGGCAGCTGGCCGGTGCCGTAGAGCGCCGAGCCATTGACGATGTAGGGCGTGTAGCACTCAGTGTAGCCGTGCTCGCGGGTGTGGGTGTCGAGCATGAGCTGCGCCAGCGCGCGATGCAGGCGCGCCACCGGACCACGCAGGAAGGCAAAGCGCGAGCCCGACAGCTTGGCGCCGGTCTCGAAGTCGAGACCGAGCGGCGCGCCGAGATCGACGTGGTCGCGCACCTCGAAGTCGTAGCTGCGCGGCGAACCCCAGCGCCGCACCTCGACGTTGGCGGTCTCGTCCGCACCCACCGGCACGTCTTCCTGCGGCAGGTTGGGGAGCGTGGCGAGAAAGGCGTTCATGCGCTCGAGCACCACCGGCAGCGCCTGCTCGCAGGCCTTGAGCTCGTCGCCGAGCTGGGCGACCTCGGCCATCACGCCGGACGCGTCCTCGCCCTTGCCCTTGAGCATGCCGATCTGCTTCGACAGCGCGTTACGGCGTGCCTGCAGTTCCTGGGTGCGCGTCTGCAACTGCTTGCGCTCGTCCTCCAGCGCCTGGAAGGCGCCGACGTCGAGCTGCAGGCCGCGCGTCGCGAGACGCGCGGCGACGTGATCGATCTGGGTGCGAAGAAGCTGGATGTCGAGCATCGGAAGGATTCCTGAAGATTACCGGGGCGAAAAAAATACAACGAAAGTTGAAGTCGATTCACGGTGAAGTGTCGCAGTCCGCTGATTGCAATGGACTTTTCGAGCTACGTCGGCGCCTCGCTGCAGCCCTGAATTAAGTCTTTCAATCAAGCACTTGGCCGAACGCGCGAAGATTTATCGAACTTGCAAAAGGAGGCATGTCCACTATCTTTACAATGACGACGAAGCCGCAAGAGACGGCCCCTATCTGGAGGAAGACGGCATGCTATCCATTCGCGACTGCCTGGACTACTGTGATCTGACCGACGAGGAGGTTTCCCTGATTGCCGAACATGAAGACATCCCCGACGGCGCCGCCGCGCAGCTGTGCTGCGGGCTGGTGCAGACACCGGAGGGGGTACTCGCGCTCACCCATTGCATGCTCGACCTCATCGAACGCGCCAATGCGCGTGGCGATGTGCGCAAGGCCCGTCTGGCCGAATCGGTCTGCGCGCGCTTCATGAGGGATCATCCGCTCCCGCACTAAGGCTCTCCTCGCCCGGCGTGCCTTTGTTCGCCGGGTCTTTGCGCGAGGCCTCGCCGTCCCCGGCGGGAGTCCTCGCGCGTTGTTGTTCACGCCCGGCGAACTGCCCACTTCCCGCGTGTCCGGCCTGGCGATCGAGTTCACGCAACCAGGCGAGCTTCTGCCCGATCTTGCCCTCCATGCCGCGCGGTGTGGGCTGGTACCAGCCGGGTGGCGGCATGCCCTCGGGCAAGTAGTTTTCGCCTGCGGCATAGCCATCGGGTTCGTCGTGCGCGTAGCGATAAGCCTTGCCGTAATCGAGGGCCTTCATCAACTTGGTGGGTGCATTGCGCAGATGCAGCGGCACTGGCCGAGAGCCGTCGCGGGCGACAAACGCACGCGCGGCATTGTAGGCCTTGTAAGCAGCGTTGGACTTCGCCGCACAGGCCAGGAAGATCGTCGCCTGCGCGAGGGCGAGTTCGCCCTCCGGCGAACCCAGGCGCTCGTAGGTGTGACAGGCGTTGAGGGTGATCTCGAGCGCACGCGGGTCGGCCAGGCCAATGTCCTCCACCGCCATGCGAATCAGGCGGCGACCGAGGTAGAGCGGGTCGGCGCCGCCATCGAGCATGCGGCACAGCCAGTACAGCGAGGCGTCGGGGTCGGAGCCACGCACCGACTTGTGCAGCGCCGAGATCTGGTCGTAGAAGGCCTCGCCGCCCTTGTCGAAGCGGCGCAGCTTACGTGACAAGGCCTGATCGACGAAAGCCGCGGTCACCGGATTCACCTGCGCAGTCTCGGCGGCTACCAGCATCTGCTCGATCAGGTTCATCAGCCGGCGTGCATCACCATCGGCGAAGCCGACCACGCGCTCGCGCGCATCCTCGTCGAAGCCGAGTTGCGGACAGGCGAGCGCGTGCGCGCGCTCGAAGAGCCGGACCATCGCGTCGGTGTCGAGCGCTTCGAGCACGTACACAGCGGCGCGTGAGAGCAGCGCGGCGTTGACCTCGAACGAGGGGTTTTCGGTGGTGGCGCCGATGAAGGTCACCAGGCCTTGCTCGACAAAGGGCAGGAAGGCGTCCTGTTGCGCCTTGTTGAAGCGATGCACCTCGTCCACGAACAGGATTGTATGGCGCCCGCGCGCCTTGGCCGCCTGAGCCTGCTGGATCGCCTCGCGGATCTCCTTCACCCCCGAGAACACCGCCGACAGCGCGACGAACTCGGCGTCGAAGCCGCGCGCCATGAGCCGCGCGAGCGTGGTCTTGCCGACGCCTGGCGGCCCCCACAGGATCATCGAATGCGGCCGCCGCGACTCGAAGGCCAGGCGCAGGGGCTTGCCCGGTCCGAGCAGATGGAGCTGGCCAGCAACGTCGTCGAGGGTCTGCGGCCGCATGCGCTCGGCAAGCGGCACCTGGGGCGGTTCGAGGGCCTCGAAAAGGTCGCTCATGCGGGCGGAAGATCAGCGCGCGGTGCCAGGCGCATCACCGATGATGTCGGCGCCAACCGGCGGCGTGAAGCTGAAGCGATCGCCAGCGAGGGCCGGATTGGCCTGCAGGCGGGTGAAGCGGATCACCGTCGTCTGGCCGAAGTGGTCACGCATTTCCATACGCCTGAGCTCGCCATCGGTCAGGCCAATGCGCAGCGACTCGAAGCCGCCCTCGGTCCGCTTCGGCCGCGCCTCCGCCCAGGCCAGACCGTCGTGCTCGCCGCCGTCGGCAAGCTCGAAATTGTCGTCGAGCGCCCCACTTCCGAACAGGATCGCAGCAGGCGTGGCGCCGAGTGCGTCACCGATCTCGCGCACCGTGACCTGGTTGAGGTCGGGATCCCACGACCACAGCACCTTGCCGTCGCCTACCAGCACTTGCCGGTAGGGGCGCGCGTATTCCCAATGGAAACGCCCCGGACGCGCGTAAGCGAAGCTGCCGGCCGCTTCCTGGGGGCGGCGGCCCGACTGCGCGGTGACCACCTGTTCGAAATCACCTTCGGCACTGCGCACCCCGGCAACGAAGTCGCGCAATTGCTTCACGCCATCGGCCGCGCCCGCCGTCAGCGCCACCGCGGCCAGCACGACTCCCGCCACGCCGCGCATGAGCACCGGCACTACCTCGCTGAAACCCGTCATTCACTCTCCTTGGCCGGCACGATGACTTCACGGTTGCCGTTGCTGCCCATCGGCGACACCAGCCCTGCACGCTCCATCTGCTCAATCAGGCGTGCAGCGCGGTTGTAGCCAATGCGCAGGTGGCGCTGCACCAGCGAGATCGATGGCCGTCGGGTCTTGATGACGACTTCGACCGCCTGATCGTAGAGCGCGTCCGACTCGCCGTCGCCGTCCTCGCCGCCGCCACCGAGCGCCGCCTCAAGGTCGTCCTCGGGCGCCGCCAGGATGCCCTCGACGTAGTCAGGCGGTCCGATCTTCTTGAGGTGGTCGACGACCTTGTGCACCTCGTCGTCGGCGACGAAGGCGCCGTGCACCCGCACCGGCAGGCCGGTACCGGGCGCCAGGTAAAGCATGTCACCCATGCCGAGCAGGGCCTCGGCGCCCATCTGGTCGAGGATGGTGCGCGAGTCGATCTTGCTCGACACCTGGAAAGAGATCCGGGTCGGCACGTTGGCCTTGATCAGGCCGGTGATCACGTCCACCGACGGACGCTGGGTGGCGAGGATGAGGTGGATGCCCGCTGCGCGCGCCTTCTGCGCCAGGCGCGCGATCAGCTCTTCGACCTTCTTGCCCACCACCATCATCATGTCGGCGAGCTCATCGACCACCACCACAATGTAGGGCAGCGGCTCGAGCGGCTCAGGGTTCTCGGGGCTGATCGAGAATGGGTTGGTGAGCGGCTTCTCGGTCTTGCGCGCCTCCTGCACCGCCTTGTTGAAGCCGGCGAGGTTGCGCACACCGACCGCGGCCATCAGCTTGTAGCGCTTGTCCATCTCGGTCACGCACCAGTTAAGCGCGTTGGCCGCGTGCTTCATGTCGGTGACCACCGGCGCGAGCAGGTGCGGGATGCCCTCGTAGATCGACAGCTCGAGCATCTTCGGGTCGACCATGATCAGGCGCACGCGGTCGGGCTCGCTCTTGTAGAGCAGCGACAGGATCATCGCGTTGATGCCAACCGACTTGCCCGAGCCGGTGGTGCCGGCCACCAGCAGGTGCGGCATCTTGGCGAGATCGGCCACCACCGGCTGGCCGCCGATGTCCTTGCCGAGCACCACGGTGAGCGGCGAATGCGCGTCCTGATAAACCTTCGAGCCGATGATCTCGGACAGGCGCACCATCTGCCGCTTCGGGTTCGGCAGTTCGAACGCCATGCACGACTTGCCGGGGACAGTCTCGACCACGCGGATCGACACCAGCGACAGCGCGCGCGCGAGGTCCTTGGCCAGGTTGACCACCTGACTGCCCTTCACCCCGGTGGCCGGCTCGATCTCGTAGCGGGTGATCACCGGGCCGGGATAAGCGGCGAGCACCTTCACCTCGACGCCGAAGTCTGCGAGCTTCGTCTCGATCACGCGCGAGGTGAATTCGAGCGACTCGGGCGACGGCGGCTCGACGCCGCCGCTCGCGGGGTCGAGCAGGCCGACCGGCGGAATCACGCCTTCCGGGGCGTCCGCGAAAAGGGTCTGCTGACGCTCCTTCTCCACCCGCTCGGACTTCACCACCGCGACCACCGCGGGCTCGATGCGCAAGGGGGGCGCGGCCTCCGCCTTCTCGACCTTCTTGCGCCGCGTCTGCACCACCTCCTCGCGCTTTTGCGCGATCTCGCGTCCGACGCGGCGGTCCTGCCAGCGCAGCCAGGCCTGCTGCACGCCGAGCACGCCCTGCTCGAACCACTGACCGATGCCCTCCATGACGGCAAGCCAGGACACCCCGGTGAACAAGGACAACCCCGACGCGAGCAGCGCAAGCAGGATCAGCGTACCGCCGGTGAAGCCAAAATAGCGACGGGTGAACTGGGCGAGCTCCATGCCGATCAGGCCGCCCGGCTCAAGCGGCAGCGCCGCGCCATGGGAATGGAAGCGCAGGAATTCGAGCGCGCTGCTGGTGATCAGCACGACGAGGAAGCCGATCATCACGAAGATGAACGAGCGGCGGTCGAGTTCGAGCTGATTCTTGAGCCGGCGGAAACCCCACAGCAGGCTGTAGCCGAGGAATACAACCCACCACCAGGACGACACGCCGAACAGGTAAAGAAGCAGATCGGCGAGCCAGGCGCCGAAGCGTCCGCCAGGGTTGGACACGCGCGCCACGTCCGAGGCATGCGACCAGCCAGGGTCCGCCTCACTGTAGCCGACGAGGATCAACCCGACGTAGAGCGACATCACGCCGAGAATCAGCCAGCGGGCTTCCTGCAGCAGCAGGGAGATCTTCTCCGGCAACGGCTGGGAACGGGAGGACGGGCGAGACAGCATTGCGTTGTGGCCGCGGGGCCGTAGTGAAACAGCCCCGGATTATACGGGATCGCCCCCCTGCCCGCCGCCGGAGTTGCGCCTGCTCACAAAGCCGTAATGACCGTCGCGATCCGCGCAGCCCCCTTCACCCCGCATTCAGACGTCGTTCAGACTCTCGCGCAGCACGATGCCGTCGGGCCCTTCCTGGATCAGGCCCTGCTGGCCGAGATCCTTCATGACCCGACTCACCATCTCGCGCGAAGCGCCGATCATCTTGGCAATGTCCTGCTTGGAGATGCGGCGCACGACCACGGTCTGGCCGCCGACGTCCTCCGCCATCTCGATCAACAGGCGGGCGACGCGACCGTAGACGTCCATCAGGGCAAGGCTCTCGATCTTGCGATCGGCATTGCGCAGCCGCTCGGCGAGGTTGCACATGATCCGCCACGACACATCGAAGCTGTCCTGCATGATGCGGCGGAAGTCCTGCTTCGAGATCAGGACGAGATCCGAAGGCACCACGGCGATCACCGAGGCAGAACGCGGACGTTCCTCGAACATGCCCATCTCGCCGAACAGCTCCCCCTGACCGAGGATGGACAGGATGACCTCGCGGCCGTCCTCGTCGCTGACCACCACTTTCAGGCTGCCGGTGAGCACCAGATAGACATAATCGGGACGATCGCCCGCACATACCACCGACTGCCCGCGCGGAAAGCGGCGCATCATGGACGCGCGCGCAATGCTGGACAGCACCTCGTCGGAGAGGCCGTGGAACAGCGGAAAGGTCTTCAGGGCGACGACGGAAACGGCGGTGGCTTGAGTCATGCGCGCTCCAGATGCGAGGATAACAATGAGCCAATAAGGCAATGCACAAGTTTATACGATCGTCACGTGCTTAATTGCATCATCGTGAAAAACTTCACGCAGCGCGCGGCTTGGCGCCCTGTGCGCGGTCATCATCGCGCCTGACGGGACGGGGGTCGCCTCCGACCCCCTCCGCTATAATCGGTGGCTCGCAACCCATCCGCAGGAACCACCCCCATGAGCACGAAACACGCCCGTCTGCTGATCCTCGGCTCCGGCCCCGCCGGTTATACCGCTGCCGTCTATGCCGCGCGCGCCAACCTGAGACCGGTCCTGGTCACCGGCCTCGCCCAGGGTGGTCAGCTGATGACCACGACCGAGGTCGACAACTGGCCGGCCGACGCCGACGGCGTGATGGGTCCCGACCTGATGGAGCGCTTCCGCAAGCACGCCGAACGCTTCGACACCGAAATGATCTTCGACCACATCCACACCGTGAAGCTGGCCGAGAAGCCCTTCCGCCTGATCGGCGACAGCGGCGAATACACTTGCGATGCGCTGATCATCGCCACCGGCGCCACCGCCCGATACCTCGGACTCCCCTCCGAGGAGAAATTCGCCGGCCGCGGCGTGTCGGCATGCGCAACCTGCGACGGGTTCTTCTACCGCAACCAGGAGGTCGCCGTGATCGGCGGCGGCAACACCGCGGTCGAAGAGGCGCTCTACCTCGCCAACATCGCGAAGAAGGTCACCCTCGTTCATCGACGCGAGAAGTTCCGCGCCGAGAAGATCATGATCGACAAGCTGATGGAGAAGGTCGCCGCCGGCAAGATCGAACTGGCGCTGAACGCCACACTCGACGAAGTGCTCGGCGACAGCAGCGGCGTCACCGGCATGCGCATCAGGGATGTCGGCAGTGATGCAACCCGCGACGTGGCCCTGCAGGGCGTGTTCATCGCCATCGGCCACAAGCCCAATACCGACATCTTCGAGGGCCAGATCGAGATGGAAGGCGGCTACATCGTCACCCAGGGCGGTCGCAACGGCAACGCCACCCAGACCAGCGTGGCGGGTGTATTCGCCGCTGGAGACGTGCAGGACCATATCTACCGCCAGGCGGTGACTTCGGCGGGCACCGGCTGCATGGCCGCACTCGACGCCGAGCGCTACCTGGACGCGCTCGCCAGCTGAGCGCGCATGAGCCGCCGCACCTC
>JBEOKH010000449.1:0-9271 GCA_040275625.1 Thauera sp.
CGGTAATCGAACCCAGGCATCCGAACGAGGAAAAGCGCATGGAATTTACCATAAAGACCGCCAGCCCGGCGAAGCTCAAGACCGGCCTGCTGGTGCTCGGCGCCTTTGCGGGCGGCAAGCTGCCCGCCCTCACCGCCGCCGCCGACGGCGCGGCGGATGGCCGCATCGCGCACCTTGTCAAGCGCGGCGACCTCGACGACAAGGCCGGCGCCACCCTGCTGCTGCCCGAGTTGCCCGGCGTGCACGCCGAACGCGTGCTGCTGGTGAGCCTGGGCAAGGACGATGGGTTCGGCGACAAGCCCTATCGCGATGCACTCGCTGCCGCCGCCAAAACGCTCGCTGCAAGCCCGGCGAAGGATGCGGTGGTGACGCTCGCCGACGTCGAACTACCCGGCCGCGACGCCGCCTGGCGGCTGCAGCAGGCCGCGCGCATCGTCGCCGACGGTGCCTACCGCTTCGACGCGCTGAAGTCGGACAAGGACAGGAAGGCAAAGAAGGAACGCGGCGCGAAGAAGCTGACGCTGCTGCTCAGCAGCGAGCTCGGCGCCGAGCTCGACACCGCCGTGCTGCAGGGCCACGCGATCGCCGCCGGCATGGCGCTCGCCAAGGACCTCGGCAACCTGCCGGGCAACCTCTGCACGCCCACGCATCTGGCCGACACCGCCGAGGCGCTCGGCAAGCAGCACAAGTTCGAGGTCGAGGTGCTCGACCGTGACGACATCGAGAAGCTCGGCATGGGCTCCTTCCTTTCGGTGACACGGGGCTCGCACCAGCCGCCGAAGTTCATCGTGATTCACTACAAGGCCGGCAAGGCCAGGGCGAAGCCGATCGTGCTCGTCGGCAAGGGCATCACCTTCGACAGCGGCGGCATCTCGCTCAAGCCCGGCGCCGAGATGGACGAGATGAAATTCGACATGTGCGGCGCCGCGAGCGTGCTCGGCACCTTCAAGGCGGTCGCGCAGATGGGCTTGCCGATCAACCTGGTCGGCCTCATCCCGGCGACCGAGAACATGCCCGGCGGCGCGGCCACCAAGCCGGGGGACGTGGTCACCTCGATGTCGGGCCAGACCATCGAGGTGCTCAACACCGACGCCGAGGGCCGCCTGGTCCTGTGCGACGCGCTCACCTACGCCGAGCGCTTCAAGCCCGAATGCGTGGTCGACATCGCCACCCTGACCGGGGCCTGCGTGGTCGCGCTCGGCAAGATCCCGAGCGGCCTGCTCGCCAACGACGACGAACTCGCCGCCGAGCTCATCCGGCGCGGGACCGAATCGGGCGACCGCGTCTGGCAACTGCCGCTGTGGGACGAATACCAGGACCTCCTCAAGAGCAACTTCGCCGACATGGGCAACATCGGCGGGCGCTACGCCGGCACCATCACCGCGGCCTGCTTCCTGTCGCGCTTCGCCAAGGCCTACAAGTGGGCACACCTCGACATCGCCGGCACCGCCTGGCTGTCGGGCGACGCCAAGGGCGCGACCGGGCGACCGGTGCCGCTGCTGGTGGCCTTCCTGATCGCGCGCGCCAGCGCGGCCTGAGGCGCAGGGGACCGGCCACCACGATGGCGCCGCGCGTGCAGTTCTATCACAACACGGCAGACCCCCTCGTGCTCACCCGCGAGCTGGTCGCTAACGCACTCGAACGCGGCCGCAAGGTCGCCCTGCGCTGCACTGACGCCGGTCATCTGCGCCGGCTCGACCAGTTCCTGTGGACATCCGAGCCGCTCGCTTTCATCCCGCATGTCACGGCCGACTCGGCGCTCGCCGCCGAGACACCGGTGGTGCTCGCGACCGCCGGCGCCCCAGACGCCTGGCCGCACGCCGACATGCTGTTCAACCTCGCCGACGATCTGCCGGCCGAGGCCGAGGGCTTCCGCATGCTGGTCGAGATCGTCGGCGTCGATGCCGCCGAGGTGCACGCCGCCCGCCTGCGCTGGCGCGAATACCGCCAGCGCGGCTACGATATCAAGGCCTTCGACGCCGAACGCAGGGTCGCCCTATGAGGCAGTGGCCCGATTTCCCCGACGACGAGCTTGGCCGCGCCGACGACCTGCTCGGTCAGGCCGATGCGCTGCTGCGCCGCCACCGCGGCGAGCCGCTGCTGGAACCCGACCCCGCCCGCCCTCGCGCTGCGCCGCCCACGGAAGCCTTCGATGACGACGACCTGCCCATCCTGACCGAGATCGTCGACACGCTCGAGCTGCCGGCAGACGCCTTCCTGACCCCCGAACCCGAGCTCGACCGCGCGCGCGCCTTCGCTTCACCGCCGCCGGCGCCGGATGTGCAAGCGCCGCCCTTTGCCCCGCCGCAGTCCGCGCTACCCGCGCCCCAGCCCGTCATCCCGTCACCCGTCGTCGGCTCGCCTGCCATGGCGCCCCCGGCGACGGAGGCTGAAGCCGAGCAGCGCTTCGCCGAACGACTGGTCGAACTCGACACCGCGATCGCACGCGAGGTCGAGGAGTGGGCTGCGCGCGAGTTGCCACAGATCATCGCCCGCGAGCTCGACCGCCTCGGCGGGCGCATCCAGGACGAAGCCCTCGCCCACCTGCGCGCCACCCTGCTCCCCGAGATCTCCGCGCGCGTCAGCAGCCTGTTCGAAGACTCCAGCCCCAACGCCCCGCCCGCCCTGTAGGAGCGGCGGCAGCCGCGAATGCGGCCGCCGGGATCGGCGCGGTGATTTTCTCCCCCGCCCTGTTCGCGGCCGCCGCCGCTCCTACCGAGAACCCGCGCGCCGCCGGAACCCCGGTGGGACCGCGAGCGGCCGCAGTGCGCGCGCACCGGGGCGCCCGTCCCGCATCCGCTATAATCCGCGCCTTGCCTTCACACGCGTACAACACCATGGAACTGGCCAAGAGCTTCGAGCCCGCCGACATCGAACGTCGCTGGTACCCGGAATGGGAATCCCGCGGCTACTTCGACGCCGGGCTCGACACGTCGAACCCCGCCGCCTTCTGCATCCTGCTGCCGCCGCCCAACGTCACCGGCACGCTGCACATGGGGCATGGCTTCAACCAGACGCTCATGGACGCGCTCACGCGCTACCACCGCATGCGCGGCGACAACACGCTGTGGCAGCCCGGCACCGACCACGCCGGCATCGCCACCCAGATCGTCGTCGAACGCCAGCTCGACGCGCAGGGCATTTCGCGCCACGACCTCGGCCGCGAGAAATTCCTCGAGAAGGTGTGGGAGTGGAAGGAATACTCCGGCGGCACCATCACCCGCCAGATGCGCCGCCTGGGGACCAGCCCGGACTGGAAGCGCGAGCGCTTCACGATGGACGAGGGCCTGTCGAAGACGGTCACCGAGACCTTCGTGCGCCTCTACAACGAGGGCCTGATCTACCGCGGCAAGCGCCTGGTGAACTGGGACCCCAAGCTCGGCACCGCGGTGTCCGACCTCGAGGTGGTGTCCGAGGAAGAGGACGGCAAGCTCTACCACATCCTGTATCCGTTCTCCGCCGGCCCGATCGGTGAGCTGAAGGGCCTGACCGTCGCCACCACCCGCCCCGAGACCCTGCTCGGCGACGTCGCGGTGATGGTGCATCCCGAGGACGAGCGTTACGCCCACCTGATCGGCAAGACCGTCGCCCTGCCGCTCACCGGCCGCCACATCCCGATCATCGCCGACGACTACGTCGACCGCGAGTTCGGCACCGGCTGCGTCAAGGTCACCCCGGCGCACGACTTCAACGACTACGCCGTGGGCCAGCGCCACAAGCTCGACATGATCGTGGTGCTCACGCTCGCAGGCAGCGTGCCCGCCGTCGCCGAGCGCTACACCACTGACGGCGTGATGCTGCAGGGCGTGGCCATGCCCGCGAGCGTCGCCGGCCTGGATCGCGTGCCGGCACGCGACAAGGTGGTCGAGGAACTGCAGGCGCTCGGGCTGATGCTTCAGATCAAGGCGCACAAGATGCAGGTGCCGCGCGGCGACCGCACCAGCGTCGTCATCGAACCGATGCTGACCGACCAGTGGTTCGTCGCCATGAGCAAACCCGGCGCGGACGGCAAGAGCATCACCGAGAAGGCGCTCGACGTCGTCGCCTCGGGCGAGATCAGGTTCTACCCCGAGAACTGGGTCAACACCTACAACCAGTGGCTCAACAACATCCAGGACTGGTGCATCTCGCGCCAGCTGTGGTGGGGCCACCGCATCCCGGCCTGGTACGACGAGGAAGGCAGGATCTTCGTCGCCACCTGCGAGGAAGAGGCGATCGGCGCCTGGAAGGCCGAGCTGCAGGCCGAGATCGACGCACTGACCGCCGAGGTGCAGTCGCGCCAGAGCCAGGGCCAGACCACCGCCGACTACCCGGCCATCGCCGAGCGCCTGGCGGTGCTGCACGCCCGCCACGACGCCGGCCACCTGCGCCAGGAAGACGACGTGCTCGACACCTGGTACTCGTCCGCGCTGTGGCCATTCTCGACGCTCGACTGGACCGCCGATTGGGAGCCGAATTCGCCGCACAAGAGCAACGACGCGCTCGACCTCTACCTGCCCTCGACCGTGCTCGTCACCGGCTTCGACATCATCTTCTTCTGGGTGGCGCGCATGGTCATGATGACCAGGCACATCACCGGCAGGATCCCCTTCAAGCACGTATATGTGCACGGCCTGATCCGCGACGCGGAAGGCCAGAAGATGAGCAAATCCAAGGGCAACGTGCTCGACCCGATAGACCTCATCGACGGCATCGCGCTCGACGAGCTGGTCAAGAAGCGCACCTTCGGCCTGATGAACCCGAAGCAGGCGCAGAGCATCGAGAAGAAGACGCGCAAGGAATTCCCCGAGGGCATCCCCGCCTTCGGCACCGACGCGCTGCGCTTCACCTTCGCCAGCCTGGCCAGCCCGGGCCGCGACATCAAGTTCGACCTCGCGCGCTGCGAGGGCTACCGCAACTTCTGCAACAAGCTGTGGAACGCCACCCGCTTCGTGCTGATGAACTGCGAGGGCCAGGACTGCGGCATCGGCGACAACGTCGCCTGCACCACCGAGGTGCTCGACTTCTCCTTTGCCGACCGCTGGATCGTCTCCCGCCTGCAGCGCACCGAGGCCGAAGTTGCTGCGCAGTTCGCGGCCTACCGCTTCGATCTGGTCGCGCGTGCGGTCTATGAGTTCGTGTGGGACGAGTACTGCGACTGGTACCTCGAGCTCGCCAAGGTGCAGATCCAGAGCGGCACGCCGGCGCAGCAGCGCGCCACCCGCCGCACGCTGCTGCGCGTGCTCGAGACCGTGCTGCGCCTGGCGCATCCACTGATCCCCTTCATCACCGAGGAGCTGTGGCAGACGGTGGCGCCGCTCGCCGGCCGCAAGGACGGCGACAGCATCATGTGCGCGCGTTATCCCCAGGCCGAGCTCAAGCGCATCGACGAGGCCTGCGAAGCGCGGGTCGCCGAGCTCAAGGCAATGATCTACGCCTGCCGCAACCTGCGCGGCGAGATGAACATCTCCCCGGCGCAGCGTCTGCCGCTGGTGGCTGCCGGCGACAAGGCGGCGCTCACCCTGTACGCGCCCTACCTTGCCGGCCTCGCCAAGCTGTCGGACGTGCTGGTCGTTGACGAGATCGGCGCAGGCGAGCTCGCCCCGGTTGCGGTCGCGGGCGAGACGCGCCTGATGCTGAAAGTGGAGATCGACGTTGCTGCCGAGCGCGAACGCCTGAACAAGGAGATCGCCCGCCTCGAAGGCGAGATCGTCAAGGCCGAAGGCAAGCTCGGGAACGCCAGCTTCGTCGACCGCGCTCCGGCTGCGGTGGTGCAGCAGGAGCGCGACCGCCTGGCGGGCTTCAAGGCCACGGTGGAGCAGCTCAAGCCGCAGCTCGCCAAGTTCGGCGGCTGACGGGGCGCAGGAAGTGCAGCGGTCCCGACAGGCGCCGCCGCTCCTCCGCCGCGGGTTCGCGGCTTCCGCCGCTCCTACAGGGCTGCCCGAGTCTCAGCGGCGAAGACCCTCGTAGGAGCGGCGGAAGCCGCGAAAACGGCGGGCCAACAATCGACATGGGTGAGACATTCCCGCCTTACGGCGGTGAGGCATTCGCGCCTGCCGGCGGTGAGTCCTTCCCGCCTTCCGGCGGCGCGGCATTCCCGCCTTCCGGCGCGCCTGCGCGGAACCCCGCTTCCGGGGGTATGCAGGAGCGGCGCAAGCCGCGATCAGCGCTGCGGCCCTCGCCTGCGCCAGGCGCCTGCAAGCGCCACACACTACTTCCGCTTGAGGAAAAACTCGTACGCCTTGTCCGCAGTCTCTCCCTGGCTCAGCAGTTCATTGCCGGTCTGGCGTGCGAAGGCCTGAAAATCCTTGATCGAACCCGGATCGGTCGCCATCACGCGCACGATCTGCCCCGACTGCATCTCGGCCAGCATCTTCTTCGCACGCAGGATCGGCAGCGGGCAGTTGAGCCCGCGCGCGTCCACTTCCTTGTCGTATCTCATCCCCGCTCCCTGGTTGGGTGATCTCGCAGGCGGACGATTCTAAAGGATGGCAGAGCCTGAGCAAAAGCCGCAGCCGTCACGACCACGGCAATCCGGCCCAACCCGGAGGCGCCCGGAAAACACATGCTCAGCGCTCGCGCCTCTCCTCGAGCAGGCGCTGCTTGAACTCGCGCAGGCGCGCATCCACCGCCGACAGCGTGTAGAAATCGCCGTCGCCCGCGCTGCGCGCGATCTCGAGCTGCTCGATCGCGGCGGGCAGGCTGCCGCGCAGGTAATACACCTCGGCCTGCGTGCGATGCTGTTCGGTGCGCTGGCCGAGCGCGGCGAAGGCACGCGACAGCAGTTGCCACAGCCGCGGGTCGCCGTTGCGCACATCGATGCGGCGGCGCAACTCGCTCACCGCATCGGCAGCCCGACCGCCGAGGATGCGTGCATCGGCGAGCGCGTAGGTGAGGCTGCGGGTGGAGGGGAACTGCTTGTGCGCCGTTTCCAGCGTGCGGATCGCTCCCGCCCCATCCTTGCGCGCGAGCTGGATCTCTGCCGCCAACGTCTCCACCCAGGTGGCACCGGCCGCCTTGCCGCGCAATGGCTGCAAGCGCTGGTCGGCGTCGTCGAGGCGCCCGGCACGCAGCAGCGCACGCGCCAATCCGTAGGCGAGCGCCGCATCCTGCGGTTCGCGGGCGAGACGGTCCTGCAGCGCCTCCACCGCCTCCATGGGCTGCCCCGCATTGGCACGCAGCTTGGCGCGCACGAAGCGGAAATCCGCCGAATCCGGCACCTGGCGGTAGCGCATCGCGGCGACGCGGTTCTCCATGTCGGCGATGCGCTCGGTGGTCAGGGGGTGGGTGCGCAGATAGGCCGGCGCGTTGTTCTCGTACACCCGCGTGTTGCGCTGCAGGCGCTCGAAGAAGCCGGGCATGCCGCGCACGTCCATGCCGGCCTTCTCCAGGGTCTCCAGTCCGGCGCGGTCGGCCTCGCGCTCGAAGGCGCGGGTGTAGCCGAGCTGCGACTGGATCGCCCCGGCCTGGCCGGCGGCGATCGCGGCCTGGCTCACGTCCGAGTTGCTGCGTGCGGCCAGCACCGCGACCAGCATCGAGGCGATCATCAGCATCGCCGACTGGCTCTGCCTGCCGACGATCTGCGCGATGTGGCGCTGGGTGACGTGGGCGATCTCGTGGCCGAGCACCGAGGCGAACTCGGACTCGCTCTCGGCGGCGAGGATGAGCCCGGTATGCACGCCGATAAAGCCGCCGGGCAGCGCGAAGGCGTTCAGCGTCGGATCGCGCACGGCAAAGAAATCGAAGTCCTGGGTCGGGTTGTTGCTCGACGCCGCGAGGCGCTGGCCGAGCCGGTTCACGTACTCCTCGACCTCGGCATCGTCGAGATAGGCCGCGTCGCGCCAGCGGATCTCGCGGATGATCTGCTCGCCGATGCGGCGCTCGGCGGCGGGCGAAAGTTCGGACGCGGCGACGTCACCGAGATCGGGCAGCTCGGCGGCGAGCACGGGAACTGGCGCCGGCAGGGCGAGCGCGAGGCTGAGCAGCAGGGCAAGAGGTCGGCGCATCATCGGGTGCTATGATACCCGCCGTTTCGCAGCGGTTCCCGCGCCGGTGTATCGACGTGTAGCACCGCCCCCTCGTCGGCCGCAGGAAGGCACCGGCGCGCCCGCTCCGCATCCGCTCACTTTCCATTTCCTCGATCATGAACACACCGGAAACCAGCCCGCTGACCCATTTCGACGCCGACGGACAGGCGCACATGGTCGACGTCGGCGCCAAGGCCGAAACCCGCCGCGTCGCCGTCGCCACCGGCCGCATCCTGATGCTGCCGGCCACTTTCGAAATGGTGAAGTCGGGCAGCGCGAAGAAGGGCGACGTGCTCGGCATCGCCCGCATCGCGGCCATCCAGGCCTCCAAGCGCACCAGCGAGCTGATCCCGCTCTGCCACCCGATCCCGCTCACCCGCGTCGCCGTCGAGTTCGAGCTCGACGAGGCGGCACACGCCATCCGCTGCACCGTCACCGCCGAAACGGTCGGCCGCACCGGGGTCGAGATGGAAGCGCTGACCGCGGTAAACGTCGGGCTGCTCACCATCTACGACATGTGCAAGGCAGTGGACCGCGGCATGCGCATGGAGGGCATCCAGCTCGTGGAGAAGCTGGGCGGAAAATCGGGGCACTGGAAGGCGTAAGGCTTTGCTTGCAAGACGTGCGGCGTAGAACCTCAGGCGCGGGGCGACTGATCCGCTTGCGCGTCGCGCCGCGCGAGGCGGGACATCACCAGCGCAAACGCGCCCGAGCCGGCGAGCGCGATCGCTGACACCAGGAAGGCGAGGCCCGCGAACGGGTCAGCGAGCGCCAGGTGCAGGCGGGCACCCTCCCCGGCGAAACACATCAACGCCGGCAGCAGGCACAGCGCGGCCAGCACGAACAGCGCCAGCGCGGCCAGCGGCATGCGGCTGCGCCTCACAGCCGCATCCGCCACGGCAGCTCGCCCTGAATGAAAAGCCGCGCCTCGTCAGAGCGCGGGCGGGCGAAGAAGGCGCGCACCGGCGTATGCTCGCACACCCGGCCGCCGGCCATGAAGACGATGTCGTCGCCGAGGCGGGTGGCCTGACCGAGGTTGTGGGTGACCATCAGGATGCGGGTGCCGTCGGTGCGGATCTCGCGGATGATGCGCTCGACCGCGGCGCTCGCCGAGGGGTCGAGGCTGGCAGTGGGCTCATCGAGCAGCAGCAGGCGTGGTCTGGTCAGCCAGGCGCGCGCGAGCGCGAGGCGCTGCTGCTCGCCGCCGGAGAGCTGGCGCGCGCTGTCGCCGGCGCGATCGGCGAGGCCGACGCGCTCGAGCATCG
>JBEOKH010000450.1:0-5966 GCA_040275625.1 Thauera sp.
CTCCTCCAAGTTGAACTTATCGACGAAGCCGGGCACGTCGAAGGAGAGCGCGGCACGCTTGGCCGCGCGCACCCGCCCGGGCAGGCGCAAGGCCTCGCCCATCGGCGCCTCGCCCACGGTCACGATCAGCGCCGGACGCGGCGCCTCCGCCACCGCGGCGGGCACGGGCGGCTCGCTGCAGGCGGCCAGCGCGAGACAGAGCAGCCCGGCGGTGAGCGCGGTGGGGGTGTTCATTCGAGAGGGCTCCATGGGTGACAAATCACCATCTCCGCCAGGCTACTGCACCGCTGGGATCTGCTCGAGGAGGCGGCTGCGGATGGCCGCGTCCATCGTCAGCTCGATCTGATACAGGCGCAGCGCCTGCGTCGGCGAGAGAACCTCCCCCGCCTTCCGGATCATGCGCTGGCGTGCATCCAGCCTGGCCTGCTCGAGCTCGAGCGAGCGCGCGAGCGAGGCCCGCGCCGTGGGATCGTCGATCCAACCCGCGTTGAGCTGGCGGGCGTATTCGCCCAGGTTGTCGAGCTGGCGGTCGCGCATCACAACGATGTCCATCAGGTAGGACTGGTAGATCGGCCAGAAGCGCTTCGCGCTGTGCTCGTCGAGCTTCATCTTGGCGCTGACCTCGATCACGCGCCGCAGGTCGACGTCCTTGAACTGCTCGCGGATCAGGCCGATCGCGGCGTCCTCTTCCGGCGTTGCCGCGTGTGCGCCGAGCGCCAGTCCGGCGCACAGCACGATGGCGGCGACTGCGCGAAGGCCGAGTAGTGCACGCTTCATCGTGCGCTCCCGTCCTGATTGCTGTTCATGATGATGCTGTTGGCAAGGCGGCGGGCAAATGCCAGGCCAGAGAGGATGAGTTTCATCAACGAAGTCCTGAGCCTTTTCGGGCAGCTCGAATTGAGGACTTGCAGCTTAGCCGGCGGCCCCACAGAATTCAGCGGCATCGGCCCATTTTGGGCCGCCGACACCAAGAGGCCGCGCCATGGACGACTTCGACAAACGATTCGACAAGACCTTCTCGATGGTGGCCTTCGCATGCAATCGCCACCTCGTCGATCACATGCGCCGGATCGTCAGTCTGCTCGACATGGACCTGGAGAGCGCCATGCTGTGGGGCCTGGTCGCGCATCTTGGCGTCGCCCACGCACTCCGGCCGGGGGCGCTACCCGAGGACCTGCTCTCGCCCGACGGCTTTCTGCTGGGCGAGGCCCGGCCTGTCCGCCTGGCCGATCTGGTGCAGGTCTCGGGGCTGCCAAAGGAGACGGTGCGACGCAAGCTTGGAAAGCTGCGCGAAAAAGGCAAGCTCGTGCGCACGGAAGACGGACAGTGGCAGGTGTCGCGAGCGGGTGTTGACGAGCCTGTTCATGAATTCACCCGCGAGACGGTGAAGCGTCTGTTGCAGACCGCACGAGCGATCCAGGGCATCCTGCAGCACGCCCGGGTGGACTGAGCGCCCGGGTGGACTGAAACGCCACCTGCCCACCACTGCCCGTTCAGGGCGAAGGGCTTGCTCGTCGCGTGGTGCTGGATGGGCCGGCCGAGGACTCGACCAGCACCTCGGCCTCACTGAGTCGTCGAGCAAGACGGCGCCAGTAGCGCTCGGGCAGATGGGCATAGAGCCATAGCTCCGCGGGCCGCCACATGGCGACCCAGGCGAAGATGGTCAGGCTTTCCCGCACTCCCAGCATCAGCTTGCCGGCCTCGTCCGGAATCGCCTGCGCGCAGGCAAGCAGCACGACGACGACGAGCAGCCCCAGCGCCGTGGCGACCCGCGCGAACCTGAAGATATCGCTGATCTGCTGCGTGTGACGCTGCGCCATACGCGCAAAATGCGCGCGCACGACCGCGGCGATGCTGTCCGTGCTCACGCCATCGGGATCGATTGCGATGAAGCGGATGGTCAGCGGCACCCCGCCTGCCAGCGTGCGCGCCTGCGCGATCAGTTCCTCGGCCACGGCAGGGTGAAGTGCGCCTCCTGCCAGCGCACCATCATCGGCCGCAACCGACCTCGCACAGTCAAGATGCACGATGAGTTCTGTCCTCGAGGCTTGCATGGAGGGCTCCGTCGTCACTCGATGGAATGTCCAATCGTCCCATAATCGCGCCATCCATCGGCGCCGGGTTCGACATCGGCCCAATCTGGGCCGGACGGCCTCTCGAACACGGAGGTGTCGAGGCGGCGTTGCGGTTTCCGGGCTCAGGCCAGCCAGCGGCTTGCAGCAAACACCAGCCGCTCGCTGTCGCGTCGCCACACGACCGCGTCCTGCTGCACGGCGAGCCACCAGGTCTGCATGGTTGGATCGGGCCTGGGGGACGCGAACGCTGCGGGATCGAGGACTGCGACACACCATGCCGGTTCCGGGTCACGCACCGACGGGTAAATGATTCCGCCGATCGGGGCCGCACGCGCAACGCGGGCAAAGGCCTGGGTGGCGCTGTAGTCGGTGGGATGCGTCCAGGCATCGAGGCCGGTGGCAAAGGGTGGCTCGCGCAGGTCGACGACAGCGGTGGCGAGCCCGACCTGAAATGCGGTGTGGGCCACGGGCTCGATCCGTTCCAGATCGACGGCGTCCTGGAGGAATTTCCAGCGCCAGTATCCCAGTTCGGCGCAGGCCGTGCGCACACCCTGCGCGCCATAGAACACCCCAGGATCGGTAGCGCCCCGAAAGCGCGAACCGCCCCGCCGTGGGTCATAGCGAAACGGCGTGGCCAGCAGATAGTCCAGCGTGGACACGCCGGAAGGCTGAGGGGGCTTGCTGGTTTCGAGCAGCAGCTCCAGCACATCCTGTTCGGCGGCGTCATCGACGATCTTCATGGTCGAGGCGACGTGCTGGGCTTCGACGATGCGCCAGGCCGGCGCCGCCCAGGCGCGCGCCTCAGACGAGACCGCGGGAGGCGTCCAGGTAGTGGACGACACGAACGAGGCCTTCGGTCTGGCTGATGAGTTCGATGGGGCGCGCGTTGAGCCCCTTGTTGTCGCTGTTGAGCCATGCGCGCGCGGTGCTCTCCTCGCCCACGATGGAATCGAGCGAGCGGAACAGGCGCACGAACAGCAGCGCGAACTCCCACTCCTTGCGGTGCTGCTCGAGCTGGTAGTCGCCGGCATAGAGACGCGTGATGGTCGACGGGCTGACCCCCAGGACCTTGGCAAGCAGCGCGCGCGACACGTTGAGCCGTTCGGCAGCGCGAGCGACCGCCTTCGAGAGCACAGCCGCCGCATTGGCGGTGTGCACGGTAGCGGTGGCAGTGTTGGTGGCAGCAGCGGCAGCCATGGCGCACCTCCTTTCTGCAGAAATTTTAGTTCATATTTATTTCTTCTGCAAAATAAACAAGGTCAGAGCCGATTGATTGGACTCACCCGCTCGCCTCCCGCCCCCTCTTCACCAAAGCCGCACATCGGGCCGGTATTCGATACGCTGCGTCGTCATCCGCCGCGCATCCGGGTGCGCAGGGTTCAGCAGGTAATTCCAGCCCACCGGCACCACCACCGAAGGCACGCGCAGCAGCAGTGACGCACCGCGCGCCAGCCAGTCGTCGCCGATGCACTGCGACGCGGCGCTGCCCACCGACCAGTCGAAGTTGTTCGCAGTCCAGTCTTGCGGTAGCACGCCCCCCTCGGCGGCGGCCACGGCCGCGGCGGGCAGCGTCACCTCGACCGCGACCATGTCGCGCGGCGGGCGCATCGGGGTGTGCCCGCGCTTTTCGAGCTGCGCGAGCGCGAGGCTGTCGGCGAGGTAGATCACCGGCCGGCCAACGCTGTTCCAGCGCCCGCCGACCGCGGCGGCGCCGTTGCCCGCACAGGCGAAATCCTCGGCGGCACACAGCAGCGCACCCGTGTCGAGGTCGATCCAGTCCTGCGCCAGCCGCCACAGCGTGGCCGTGCGTGCGGCCATCAGGCGGCGGTGCCGGCCATGATCCGGCGCAAGGCGTTCATCACCGCCTGGTGGCCTGGCGTGGTGACGAGCAGTTCGATGGGCACCGCGCCGCCCAGCACCGGGATGGGGGCACCCAGCCATTCGCGGGCGGCAGCCTCGTCGCCGAACACACGCGTGGCCGCCCGCTCGACGTCGATGAGGCGGGCGACGCGGTCGGAGTCGTCCTGCGACAGCGGCTTGCCCTCGCGCACACGGCGGTCGTAGGTGGCCGGCGCCACGCCCAGCAGTTGCGCCAGGCTGCGTCCGCTGCGCCCGAAACCGTGGGCAAAGGCATCGAGCGAGCCGGGCTCGAAGCCCTCGCGCACCATGTGGTCGCGCTCGAGCGCCGACGCAGCGTGCAGGTAGTGCTCGATGCTGGCCCCGCCCCTCACGCCACCCATTGCGCCACGCGCAGCGTAAGGGACTGCGGGCTCGCGGGTGGACGGGCTTGGCTTGCTGGCGGACATCGTTATCACCTGATTGATCAACGTGAATCAATTGAATCCCTTCAACTGCAATCTGTCAAGCCGTCGCACCGGCTACAGCGGGGATTCACACGGCGGGTCGCTCCGGTCGCGCATGCTAGACTCGCGCGCTTCCAGCGAAGCGTTCCCGATGCAGATCCAGCTCCTGATTCCCGGCCTGTTATGGCCTGTCGCCACCCTGCTCGGCCCGGCCTCCGGGCTCGCGCTCGACGGGCTGGCGACCCTGCTCGGCCGCGGGCGGCGGCAGGTCACGTCCTTCGAACCCTACGACCGCCAGCTCGCGCGCCTCTTCTGCCTGCACGGCGACTCGCTGCCGATGGCGACGCTGCGCCGCCTGGGCGAAGCCGATGCGCCAGCGCCCGAACCTGGCAACCACTGGCTGTGCGCGGATCCGGTCAATCTGTCGTTTGCCCGCGAACACCTGCTGCTGCAGGCGTTTCCGGACGAAGAGGTGGACGCGGCGGAGAGCGCCGAGCTGGTCGCCGAGCTCAATGGCATCTTCGGCGACCTCGGCCACTTCGAGGCCTGCACGCCCACACGCTGGTACCTGCGCCTGCACCGTCCGACCGCGGTCACGCTCTACCCGCTCGACGACGTGACCGGGCGGCCGGTGAAGCACTTTCTGCCCGAGGGCGACGACGCCCGTTTGTGGCAGCGCACCATGAACGAAGCGCAGATCGTGCTGCACAACCACGTACGCAGCCGTGCCCGCGAAGAAGCTGGCCGACGCGCGGTCAATAGCGTGTGGCTGTGGGGTGCCGGTGCACTCGACACACCGCCGCAGGCCCCCGCGGGTCAGGTCCAGGCCACCGACCCGATCAGCATCGGGCTCGCCCGCGCCGCCGGCGTGGCGGTCGGCGTGCCGGACCCAGGTTCGGCACTGAAGCAGGACACGCTGGTCGTGCTCGACATGCTGCGCAAACCCGCCCAGCAGCTCGACCTCGATGCCTGGCGCCGCGGCCTCGAGGCGCTCGAGCGCGACTGGTTCGCCCCCCTCGCCGATGCCGTGCAGCGCGGCCGGGTCGATACGCTGCGTCTGCTCGCCCCCGGCGACCGCGGCACGCTGCAGCTCGAACTGCGCGCCAGCGAACGCTGGAAGTTCTGGCGCAAGCCCTATCCTTTCGAGACGTTGCTGAAGTCGATCGCCCCAGCACCGGTGCAACCGCCCGAGGCCCCGGAATCCTCCCATGGCCCCCGTTAGGGGCGGCGGCAGCCGCGAACACGGCGGTTTGACCGGCACCGGCGCAATTCGAACGCCCAGGTTCGCGCCTGCCGGCGCTCCTACAGCCCCTCCGAGCCGTGCCGGTTCCTGTAGGAGCGGCGGCAGCCGCGAACACGGCGCTTCAGGAGGCACCGTCGCAGCGCAGACGCCCAGGTTCGCGCCTGCCGGCGCTCCTGCAGCCCCTCCGAGCCGTGCCGGTTCCTGCAGGAGCGGCGGCAGCCGCGAACACGGCGGTTCAGGAGGCACCGTCGCAGCGTGGACGCCGAGGTTCGCGCCTGCCGGCGCTCCTACAGCCCCTCCGAGCCGTGCCGGTTCCTGCAGGAGCGGCGGCAGCCGCGAACACGG
>JBEOKH010000451.1:0-10652 GCA_040275625.1 Thauera sp.
CGCCTCCAGCGTCGCCCTGCTGGCGGCCCATGCCGAGGCGCGCGGCGTCGTGGCGAAATGGCCCGCGCTGCGCGTCGTCTGCACCACCGGCGAGCCGCTCTATCCGCATCAGCGCGAACTCATCGGCCGCGTCTTCGGCGTGCCGGTCGCCAACGAATTCGGCAGCCGCGACATCGGCTTCACCGCCCACGAGGCGCCCGGCGGGCAGATGCTGCTGCTGAGCGAGAGCCACATCGTCGAAGTGCTCGACGACGCCGGCCAGCCGGTGGCGCCCGGGCAGACTGGCGAGGCGGTCATCACCGGCCTCACCTCGGAGGCTCAGCCCTTCATCCGCTACCGCACCGGCGACGTGCTGCGCCTGGCGGCCGACCCCGCTGCGGGCGGGCAGGGGCTGCATGTCATCGCCGAGGTCAGCGGCCGCCAGACCGACCTCGTGGTCGCCGCCGACGGCCGTGTCATGCACGCGCTCGCGGTCATCTACGTGCTGCGCGCGACCCCGGGCATCGCCCAGTTCAAGTGCGTGCAGCACGCCATCGACCGCATGGAAGTGCAGATCGTCGCCGACGCGCGCTGGCGTGCGGAGACGGGCGCCGCACTTACCAAAGGGCTGCGCGCGCGCCTCGGCGACACCCTGCAGGTCGAGCTGCGCGTGCTCGACGAAATCCCGCCCGAAGCCTCGGGCAAGCACCGCTATGTCGTTAGCCACGTGCCGCTGCCGAGCGGCCTCGCGCTCAGCGCCTGAACAAGACAGACGAACGCATGAATCCCAGCACCCTCATCGATCTCCCCCTGCGCTACAAACCCTGGCGTGCCCGTCACCTCCGCCTGGTGCTGCGCGACCTGTCCGGCCCTGCGCGTCAGCCCGAGGGCGAGCATCGCGCCCATCTGCAAGGCGCCATCGACTGGCTGTGCCACGCCCAGGACATGCGCGACGGCCGCGCCGACGCCGGCGGCGTGGCTGCGGGCTGGAGCTTCGAGGACGGCTGGCTGCCCGGCTATCCCGAGACCACCGGCTACATCATCGAGACCTTCCTCGCCGCCGCGCCCGTCCTGCAGCGCCCGGACCTGGTCGGGCGCGCGCAGCGCATGATCGACTGGGAGCTGTCCCTGCAGGCCGCCGACGGTGCCTTCCCCGGGCACTTCGGCGAGCCCGGCAGCCACCCGGTCATCTTCAACCAGGGCCAGATCATGCATGGCCTGGTCGCCGGCTACACCCAGCTCGGCCGCCAGGATTGCCTCGAGGCCGGCCTGCGTGCCGGGCGCTGGCTGGTGGCGCAGCAGGAGGCCGATGGCTGCTACCGCAAGTTCGAGCACAACGGCGTGCCGCACGTCTACAACACCCGGGCCATCTGGGCTCTGGCCGCGATGGGCGTGGTTGCCGACGAGCCCGAATTCATCGCCGCCGCGCGCCGCAACCTCGACTGGGCGCTCACCCGGCAGACTGCCAGCGGCTGGTTCGCCACCAACGCCTTCGTGCCCGAGCGTCCCCCCTTCACCCACACCATCGCCTATGCCATCCGCGGCTTCATCGAGGTCGGCGTGCTGCTGGGCGAGCAACGCTACCTGCAGGCCGCCGAGGCGGCGGCGCGCGGCATCATGGCCGTGCAGCGCGAAGACGGCTGGCTCGCAGGCACCTACAGCGACGGGTGGACGGCGCAGGCGAGCTACGCCTGCGTCACCGGCGTGGCGCAGATGGCGCTGTGCTGGCTGCGGCTGCATCAGATCAGCGGCGACGAGGCCTGGCGCCAGGCCGCCTGCCGCGCCATCGGCTACGTCAAGCGCACCCAGCGCCTGGATGATCCGGACGCCGTCGTGCGTGGCGCCATCCCCGGCTCGGCGCCAATCTGGGGTGCCTACTCGCGCTTCGAATTCCCCAACTGGGCAGCCAAGTTTTTCGCCGACGCGCTCATCATGGACATGACCGACGCCGCCGTGCCGCCGGTTCCCGCCGCGCGCCAAGGGGTGGGGCGATGAGCAAGCTGAGCATCATGATCCTGTGCGGGCGCAGTGCCCGCCATCTGTATGTGGCCAACGCGCTGTGCGCCGCCGCCGAACCGCTCGTCATCGTGCAGGAGACGGGTGGTGAGTGGAGCCTGCGCAAGACGCTCAAGAAACTGCGCCCCGACAACCTGGCGCGCAAGGCCTGGCGCTGGGTGCGCGACCGCCGGCGCTACAGTGGAAACCCCGAGGCAAAATTCTTCTTCCCCGATGCCAACCCCCGGCTCGATCGCCCGGGGCTGGTGCACGAGGTGCCGCACATCAACCACCCCGACGTCGTGCACCTGGCGAAGGCGCTGCAGCCCGACCTGATCTGCGTGTTCGGCACCTCGCTGATCCGCGGTGAACTGCTGCAGCAGGGGCGGCTCGGCATCATCAACCTGCACGGCGGGCTGTCGCCGGAATATCGCGGTGCCGACTGCACGTTCTGGGCGCTTTACAACGGCGAGCCCGAGAAGGTCGGGTGCACGCTGCACTACATCGACGCCGGCATCGACACCGGCCGGCTGATCGCCCACGTGTCGCCGGCGGTACGGTCGGGCGACAGCGAGCTGGTGCTGTTCTGGCGCGCGGTGCAGGACAGTGCAGTCGTCTACGCGCAGGCGATCGGGCGCCTGGCGCAAGGCGAGGTGCTCGGCCTCGCCCAACCGGGCAAGGGGCGGCTCTATCAGGTGAAGGATCGTGGTTTGCGCCACGAGCGTCAGCTCGAGGCGAGGCTGCCTGGCATGCTGGCCAAGGTCGAGTTGCCGCTGCGGGTACGCTGGTTCGCCGCCGATCGCGAGGCGCGGCGCACGCCATGAGGGATATCTTCATAACCCTTGCGGTCTTCGGGCTGATCCCATTCATCCTGCGGCGACCCTGGATTGGCATCCTCGCGTGGTCGTGGCTGGGTTACATGAATCCGCACCGCCTGGCGTGGGGTTTTTCCACCACGATGCCGTTCGCGCTGATGATCGCGCTGGCGACGTTTGCCGCGATCCTGTTCTCCAGCGAGCAGAAACGCATTCCCTGGACACGCGAGACCAAGCTGTTGCTCCTGTTCACCGGCTGGATGTTCCTCACCACCGTGTTCGCCATGTACCCCTGGATGGCCTGGCCGCAGTGGGACAAGGTGTGGCGGATCATGCTGATGACCTTCGTCACGATGATTGTCATCAACGAGCGGGAGCGGGTGCATTGGCTGGTGGTGGTCATCGCGCTGTCGCTCGCCTTCTATGGTGTCAAGGGGGGTGTTTTCGTACTCACCGGGGGCGCCAGCCACAACGTCCGCGGACCCAACGGCTCGTTCATCGACGACCGCAACTCGATCGGGCTCGCCCTGATCATGACCGTGCCCCTGCTGTGGTACCTGCGCCTGCAGTTGAAGAACGTGCTGATGCGCTGGAGCATGATCGGTGCCGGCGCGCTCACCCTGATCGCGGTGATCGGCACACATTCGCGCGGTGCGCTGGTGGGGCTGGTGGCCATGGGGCTGTTCTTCCTGATGAAGGCGCGCAACCGTTTTAGCGTGATTCTCGCCGTGATTCCCATGGCAGCGGTCGTCCTCTACGTCATGCCCGAGGAGTGGTTTGCCCGCATGCATACCATGCAGAGCTACGACGAGGATGCTTCGGCGCAGGGGCGCTTCTACGCGTGGAGCAACGCGATCGAACTGGCCAACATGCATCTGCTCGGCGGGGGCTATCGGGCGATCGCCGGTTACGGCGGCACGGACTCGCACAGCAACTGGTTCGGGGTGCTCGGCGAACACGGCTGGATCGGCCTGCTGATGTTCGTCTTGCTCCATGTGTTTGCCTGGCTTTCGGCGAGCCGGGTGATCCGGCTCGCAAAGTCGCACGAAGACCTGACCTGGGCCCGCGACCTCGCCGCGATGATCCAGGTGAGCCTGGTAGGGTACATGTCCGCGGGCTCCTTCCTTGGATTGCAGTATTTCGATCTCTTCTACCACCTCGTGGTCATCGTGGTGATCGTCGACCTGATCGTGAAGCGGGAGGTCGAGGCCAAGGCCAGGGCCGGGGGGGCCGCGTCCGCGCCTTCTCCGGCGGTGACACCGGATCTGCGGCAGCCGGGGCTCCGCACCGGACGCATCGCAACGCGCACAGGCGTGTATTGAGCAAGCGGCCGGGACCATCCCCCGCTGCGAGAATCTGCGGCCCGGGCATGCCCGGGCCGCATCAAAGGAAGCCCGACATGCGGCCGAAAACTCTCTTCTCCGTTCTCCCTTCCCCTGCGATCGGGCTCGCTGCGCTGGTGTGGCTGATGAGCCTCGCCTATGGCTTTCAATACCTGGTCATGGACGAGCGTGCGCTGCATCTGGCCTATTTTCGGGTCGCGACGGTTCCATTCGTGCTTGTCGCGGCGTTCCTCACCTTCAGCGCGCTGTCGCGCACCCCTCTGCCCGCGCCGGAGCGCTGGCCGGCGTGGCTGGGGCTGGCGATGATGAGCGTGTCGTGGGTGCTTTGTGCGTACTTCCACACAGACACACTCGGCCGGGCAGGTTCCGTCGGCGTTGCGCTTGCCGCCCCGACGGTCGCGGGGCTCTGCCAGCGGCGCTGGGGCGAGGCGGGCGGAGTCGCTGCCTTCCTGGCGGCTGCGCTCGCGCTTCTTGTGTGGCTGATCGTGCAGATCCCGCACGACGGGCGTGGTGACATGCTGCAGATCATCCACTTTGCTGCAACCGACCTGTTGCGGGGCGAAACGCCGTTCCGGCCGTATTTCACCGTGTCCGGCATGGAGGTGCCGTTCGGCTACTGGCCTGGGGTCTGGCTGCCCTATGTGCCCTTGGTCGCATTCGGCATCGACCTGCGGGTGCTCAACCTGGGGCTCCTGCTACTGATGGTGCTGATGTTCTGGCGCATCGCAGGCGGCGGGCAGGCGGCGGCGCGCATCCTTGCGGTGGTGCTGTTCCCCTTCCTCCTCTCCGCGCCGCTCGTGCAGATGGTGGTCTCCGGCCACCTTTGGCTCTACTGGCTCCTGGTCTGCATCACGCTCGCCCTGGTGGTGCGGGGGCGCCATCTCGCCGCGGCCGCAGTGTTCGGCCTGTGTCTCGCCACGCGTCCCACCGTGCTCTTCATCGCCGCTCCCATGTTCGGCTGGGTGTGGGCGCATTCCGGGTGGCGGGCTGCGCTCGCTGGCGGTGGCGTCGCCGTGGCCGTCCTGGCGCTCTGCAAACTCCCCTTCTACCTGATCTACGGCGATGATTTCGTGCGCAACAGCTACGGCGCGCTGGTCGGCTTCGGGCAGGTGCTGACGCATTTCAGCCTCACCGGGATCCTGCAGGGCTTCGGGGCGGGGGGGGCAGCAAAGCTGGGCCAGATCCTGGTGGCCCTGGCGGCTTTTGCGATTGCGCTCCGCCACCGTGCGCTCGCGCCCGATCGCTTCGTCGTCTTCGTCGGGCTGTGCTACGTGTGGGAGGTCCTGTTCGCCTCGTATGCGACGCGCTACCTATATTTCCCCGGTTTTTTCCTGATCGCGCTTGGCCTGGCGATGGCTGCGGCGGGCACACGATCGGCCCCGCGGGCCTGAGGCCCGCTGCCGTCTTGCACCCCCGCCGGCCGCGGGGGAGCCTCAGGTGTTCTCGCGCAGCCACAGCTCGAGCTCGACGAGCACCCAGATCATCACACCGTAATAGCTCGCATGAGCGGTGGCATGTTCGCGGCGCAGCAGGTCGAGGTATTGCGGGCGGACGATACCGCGCCGGCCGAGGCCGTTGAGCGCATCCTCCGCGAGCGCCTTCAGCGCAGCATGCTCGTTGAGCCACAGCCCGAATGGCAGGCCGAAGCCATGCTTGCTCTTGGTTATGATCTCGTCGGGCAGGAAGCCGCGCAACGCGTCCTTGAAGAGGACGCGCAGACGACCCTTGCGGACCTTTTGATCGGGTCGCAGGCTGCCGGAGAAGGCGACGAGGTCGTCGTCCAGAAACGGGAAGCGCACGTCGATGCCCGCTGCTTCGCACATCCGGGTCACCTTGCGCAAGTCGTTGTCGGCAAGGGTGATCTTGTGGTCGAGGTGCATCATTCGTTCGACCGGGTCGGGTGAGGCGCAGCGGAAATAGGCTTCTCGCGCCAGTTCGGCCGGCCGTCCGATGTCCACATCGGCGAGGAACTCACGCTCGAAGATCTCCTCGAGCGGGCTGCGGTTCAGGAAGTTGTAGCTCTCCAGGCGATCGGGCAGGGGGACCCTGGCCTGCTGGATATAGCTGCGCGCCTTGCGCACCGGCATGATCGCGCCGCCCAGCGGGAACTTCATCACCGCTGGTTCGATAAGCGCGCGCGCGAGCCCGGGCAGGCGCGCGTAATGTTCGAATACGCCCTGTTTGGCGTAGCGCTCGTTGCCGCCGAAGAATTCGTCGCCACCATCCCCGGCGAGCACGACCTCGACACCGTGTTCGCGCGCCATGCGCGCACAAAAGTAGGTCGGTGCCGCCGACGCGTTGCCGAAGGGCTCGTCGTAGAGCGCCGCGATGAGTGGCATTGCCGCGACGACGTCGTCCGGCGTGACGTAGTACTCGTGCGCCCGCGTCCCGAAATGCCGTGCGGCGATGCGGGCGAATTCGAGCTCGTCGAAGCCCTGCGCCTCGAAGCCGATGGAGAAGGTGTCCGCGGGCCGTTCGGTAATGCGGCCGAGCATGCCGCTGACGGTCGAGCTATCGGTGCCGCCCGACAGAAATGCGCCGGTGGTTCGCTGTGGGTCGATCTGGCGCTCGACCGCCTGCCGGGTGAGCGCGAGAAAGCGCTGGCGCAACGCGGGCTCGTCAGGCGATGCGGCGGTGTCATAAGACAGCTGCCAGTAATGGCGCCTGCTGGTTTCGCCGCGCTCGAACACCAGGCACTGGGCGGGGAGCAGTTTCTCGACCCCGTCGAAGACGGTATCGGGACTGGGCACCATGTGGCAGTAGAGATACTCGTAGATCGCCTGGCGGCTGAGGCGCGCAGCCACCTGCGGATGACGGGCGACGGCGCGGGCGCTGGTGGAGAACGCGAGGGTGTTGCCCGCGCGGGCGAAGCAAAGGCGTTCCGTGCCGCAGCGGTCGACTGCGAGCAGCACGCGTGCGCGGCGCTCGTCCATCAGCACCAGCGCAAAATTGCCCCCCAGGGTTTCAAGAAACGCGTTTCCCGCCTCGCGATAGGCGGCGAGTACGGCCGCCGCGTGGCCTTCGCTCCGCGCGCGTGCCTGGAGCGCGGCGTCTGCCCATCGCGGACGACCGAGCACGGCAGCGATGCACCCTGAGCCGAGATCGGTGGCGGCGGAACAGTCGCTGCGGGAGCTTGCGATCGCGCCACGCTCGGTGGTCTGCACCGACATCTCGTCCGGCGCCAGACGTTCTCCAGCCAGCATCGCCGCGAGCGCCTCCTGGGGTGCAAAGCGCTCTTCGAAATTGAACCAACCGCACAGTGTCCGTCGTGTCGTCATCGCCTTAGAATGCCGTAAGTCCTCGAATCGGCGCCCATGTTAGCCCATGTACTTCAACCGCAGTGCCGCATCGATCACGCCCGCTTCCAGCCCGGCACGGCCGAAACACTGATGCGCCACAACCGATGACTTACGCGCTTGTGTTCATGCTTACCTGGCTGGCCATCAGCGTTGTCCTGTTCACTCGCCATATCGGTGTCCTGAAAGCCTTGTGGAAGGAGCCGGTGCTTGCCGGCCCGGTGCTGATCGTCGAGAGCGACGATTGGGGGCCAGGGCCGGAGAGCGACGCGCGCGCGCTCGAGCGTGTCGCGGAGGTGCTCACGAAGGTTCGCGGCGCGGACGGAAAGCCCGCCATGATGACCCTCGGGCTCGTGCTGGGGACGCCAGACGGCGCGGCCATTCTCGCCAGCGGTTGCCGTGAGTATCACCGTAAGCTGCTGGACCATGCCGGGAATGAAGCGATCCTGGCCGCGATCGGGGCCGGGCGCGCGCAGCAGGTGTTCGCTTTGCAGCGTCATGGGCTGGAGCATTGCTGGCCGAACGCGCTCCTCGCACGGGCGCGCGAGGATGCGGCCTTGCAGTCCTGGCTGGCCGACCCGCTCGCGCGCACCGAGACCCTGCCTGCCGACCTGCAAAGTCGATGGACCGACGCGTCGCGCCTGCCCAGCATGGCGCTTGCGCGCGCCGATATCGAAGCAGCGGTGAACGAGGAGGCAGCGAAATTCCGGGTGATCTTCGGTTTCGCGCCCGTGGTGGCGGTGCCCAACACCTTCGTGTGGACCCCCGCCGTCGAGCGGGCCTGGGCTGCAAGCGGTGTGCGCTACGTTGTGAGCTGCGGACGTCGCTACGAGGGGCGGGCCGCGGACGGGAGGCTGGTGCCAGCATCGGGCCGCATGCGCAACGGCGAGACCGGCGCGGGCGACGTGCGCTATGTCGTGCGCGACATCTATTTCGAGCCAGCGCGCGGCCATCGTGCAGAGCAGGTCTGGACGGAACTCGCCGAGCGAGTTGCGCTTGCCCGTCCGGCGCTGCTCGAAACGCACCGCGACAATTTCACCGGCCCCGGGCAGCAGTGCGATCAGGCGCTGGCTGAACTCTCGCGCATGCTCGCCGGCGCGTGCGAGCGCTACCCCGACTTGCACTTCATGAGTACCGAGGCACTGGCACGTGCCTTCGACGATCCCGAGGCGGCCTTGCTGTTGCCGGCTGGGGGCGCGCGGGTGATGGTTTTCGTGCGCCGGATTCTCGCCGAGCCGGCGCTTTCGCAGACGCTCAAGCTCTCCGGCCTGCGCTGGATCCTGCGCGCCCTGCTTTGCATGCAGGCCTCCGTGACGCCTTCCCGGTGTACGCCACGTGCACGCTGATAGCATTCCGATGCCCGTCAAACCGGAATCGCCCATGCCGAACCGCTATCTCGTGCTCACCGAGTTGTTCCTGCCCACCAAGGGCGGGACCGCGGTATGGTTCGACGAGGTCTACCGGCGCCTCGGCGGCAAGGACATTCACATCATCACCGCCGATGTCCCGGGCGCCGCAGCCCACGATCGCGATCACCCGAACGCCATCCATCGCCTGTCGCTGGCGCGCGTGCCCTGGCTCAAGCCCGAGTCGCTGCTGATGTATCTCCGCTTCCTGGGGCGGGCGCTGCGGCTGGCGCTCAGCAATCGCTTCGCCGTCATCCATGCCGGTCGCGCGCTGCCCGAGGGGCTCGTGGCCTGGCTCGTCGCGCGCCTGACCGGGCGTCCGGTGGTGATCTACGCGCACGGCGAGGAGCTCACCGGTTGGGGGCAGGGCAACAAGTACCGTGCGATGCGATTCGCGCTGCGCCACGCTGATCGCGTGATCGCTAACAGCGAATTCACGCAACAAACCCTGGTTGGAATGGGCGTCGAGGCTGGGCGCATCGAGCTCATCCACCCTGGCGTCGACACGAGCCGCTTCAAGCCGGGTCTGCCTTTCGCGGACCTGCGTTCGGGGCTCGGGCTCGGCGACGATGCGCTGCTCCTGCTTTCCGTTGGCCGCCTGAGTCGACGCAAGGGATTCGATACCGTCATCCGCAGCCTTCCGGCGCTGCTCGATGGTGGACTCGACGTGCATTATGCAATCATCGGTATCGGCGAGGACGATGCCTATCTTCGCGGGCTCGCTGATGAACTCGGCGTCGTCGAGCGCGTGCACCGGCTTGGCCATGTGCCGATGGACGACCTGCCGCGCTGGTACAACGCCTGCGACCTGTTCGTGCTCGCCAACCGCCAGGTTGGTGGCGACACCGAGGGCTTCGGCATGGTCTTCGTGGAGGCGGGTGCGTGCGGGAAGGCCGTAGTGGCGGGAACGGCCGGCGGTACCGGTTCGGCAGTCATCGACGGTGTCACCGGGCTGCGCGTCGATGCGGCGGCGGTCGCACCGGTGGCCGCTGCGCTGCGCGACCTGCTCGCGGATCGGGCGACGCGTGAAGGGCTTGGTGCGGCCGGACTGGCGCGTGCACGTGAGGAACTCACCTGGGATGCCGTTGCGCTGCGGACGCGCGCGTTGTGCCAGGTGCTCGAACAGAGAGGTGGAAGATGAAGCGCATTCTCGTCGCGGGGCTTGCAGCACTGCTGCTGGCGGCCGGGCACGCCTCTGCGCAGAGTAGCTACGGACCGGGCGACGTGGCACAGATGCCGCCCCACTGCCTCGCCAAGCTCAAGCTCGATCCACGCTACACCGAAGCGGCCTTTGCGCCACGCTTCGGCGAGTACTGGATCCATCTGCACCACTACTGCCACGGTCTGAAGTGGGCGAACAGGGCGCGGCAGAGCGTCGACCGGCGCACGCGCGCCGGCAACCTCGGCATGGCAAAGGGCGAATACCAATATGCAGCCCGCGCTGCCGGAGCGGGGTTCTGGATGCGTCCGCAGATCTACGTCGAACTCGGCCACGTCCATCTCGGGCTGGGCGAACTCGGCGAGGCGGGTCGCCTTTTCGCCGAGGCGATCGGTGCGAGTCCGGGCTACCTGGCCGCCTACCTCGGCTTGATCGACGTGCACCGCCGCAGCGACAGCAGGGCTGCCGCGCTCGAGGTCGCGACGGCCGGCCTGCGCCAGATTCCTGACGCGCAGCCCCTGCAGAAGGCGTATCTGGAGTTTGGCGGCAACAAGCCGTTCCCCGCGCCCGCACGGGCGCAGGCGCCACGATCTGCGCCCCCGTCCCCCGCTGAGCCCCAAGCGGAGCCGACCGCGGGCCAGGAGGCGGTCGAGCCAGAC
>JBEOKH010000452.1:0-2125 GCA_040275625.1 Thauera sp.
GGGCTGGGCAGCCTCGCCGTCGAGCAGCAGGATCGGCACGGGCACGTCGGCGGCAAGTCGTCGCTGGGCCACGAGGTAGCTGCGGGTGCGTTCGATTTCCGCTTCGCGGACGAGCGTGTCGGCAGTGCTGCCGCGGGGGATGTCGACCAGGCGGGAGAAGACGGGCTGGCGGCCGGACAGCAGGGTGATGCGCAAGCCGGCGCGCCCGGCTCCTGCGAGCAGGCGTGCGGCCACGTCGCCATTGCCCAGGCGAGGGACGAGCGCGTTCAGCCGCGGCAGCAGGGCGGCAGCCGGGACGAGGCGTTCGAGCTGTTTGCCGGCGGCGCCGAGGGCGTCGACCCAGGCTTGCAGGTCGGCGGTGCGTTCGAGGCCGGCAAACAGCACGCGCTCGAAATTCTTGCGCCCGTCCGGGGGGATGCCGAGCGGTAGCGCATGTGCGTAGCGCGGGTCGGGGAACCACGCCGCGAGCCGGCGGGCGAGCAGGGCGCGGCGGTCAGCGCCGCGCACGCGTGGCAGATCCTCGACCTCGAAGGCTTCGTCCGGGAGGTCAACCAGCATGCGGCAGCGCTCGCCGGGCGCACGGCCGTCCAGCCAGGCGCCGAAGGCAGCATGCTCGCCGGCCGCGAAGGAGGCCAGCATGCGAATGCCGTGTTCATCTCCATGGCATGCAATGAGGCCGAGTGTGTCAACCGCGAGGAGGAGCGTTTCGCACCGCATGGCTCAGACCGGGAGGTGGCTGATCAGGTCGTAGATCGGCCCCAGTACTGCGCTGGCGATCCACAGCAGCAGGCCGCCCATCACGACCGTCAGTGCAGGCTCGGCGGCCGCCTGCAGGCGCGCGATGCCCTCGGCGACGTCGCGGCGGTAGAGGCTGGCGACCTTGCCGAGTGCCTCGTCGAGGGCGCCGGTGTGTTCGCCGAGGTGCAGCATGCGGGTTACCAGTGGCGGGAAGACGCTGGTGGCCTCGAATGCGGCCGAGATCGGTTGCCCCTGCTCGATGCGGGTGACCGCTTCGTGCAGACCCGCGCGCAGGGCGAGGTTGGCGGTAGCGCCGGCGCTCGTGCGCAAGGCGTCGATGACGTTGATGCCGGCGCCGTAGAGTGTGGCGAACAGCGCGGCGAAGCGCGCGAGGGCGAGCTTGCGCAGCAGGTTGCCGATCAGCGGCAGGCGTAACTGCAGGGCATGGGCCTGGATGCGCAATGCCTCCGAGCGCGCCAGCGCGTGCGCGCAGAGTGCGCTGCTGGCGGCCAGCACGAGCAGCATCGCCCATCCCCACGCGCGCACCGCCTGCGACAGCCCAACCAGGATGCGGGTCTGCAGTGGCAGGGGCTGGCCGGTGCTGCGCAGCAGCTGTTCGAGTTCGGGCACGACCTGGGTGAGCGCGACCACCACCGCGAGCACGAGCAGGACGGCAACGATGGCCGGGTAGATCGCGATCCGGCGCGCATGGCTGGCGAGCTCTTCCTCCTGTGCCAGGGCTTCGCCGATATCGCGGATCGCCTCCGGCAGGCGGCCCGCCTGTTCGCCGGCCTGCAGCAGGCTGACCGCGACCGTGGAGAAGGCCTCCGGCCGGCGCGCGGCGGCGGCCGACAACGGCAGCCCGCGTTCGACGTCGGCGAGGAGCGCGCCGACGGTGCGCTGCAGCTGCGGGTCGGTGCTTGCGTCACGCAGCGCGGCAAGGCTCTCGAACGGCGGCACACCGGCGCCGAGCAGTTGCTCGAGGTGAAAATGGAACGGGATCAGCTCGCGCCGCGGGATGCGTGCTGCGCGGAGCGCCCGGGTGTGTCGGGGGCGGGCGTTGATGAGCAGCAGCGCGCGGCCACCGAGCAGACGTTCGAGCTCCACAAGGTCGGTCGCCTCGAGTTCGCCACGCGTGCGGCGGCCATCGGTGTCGATCGCGCGGTAGCGCCAGACGGTCACGACCGCGCCTCGTCGGTGAGGCGGGCGATGTCGCCGGCGTCCACACCGGAGAGATCGACCACGCGCGCGAGCTCGGCCAGGCTGGTGCTGCCGTCGAGCACCCGGCGCAGGCCATCTTCGGCGAGGCTGCGATGGCCGCGGGTGCGCGCCGCGGCGCGCAGCTCGCCGGCGCCACCGCCTTCCGAGACTTCAAGCTCGACGCGTT
>JBEOKH010000453.1:0-7826 GCA_040275625.1 Thauera sp.
GCCCGCACCGGGGGCGCCGGAGGCGCTGGCGGGGGCGCGTCGTCGGCCACCTCGAGCGTGTTCTCGCGCGCATTGAAAGGGTGGAAGCAGTGCCCGCAGCGTACCTCGCCCCGCCGCGCGTGAAGCTGCTCCGGGCGCAGCCGGAACACCGTCTGGCAGGCGGGGCAGCGGGTCAGCATCATGGCCCGGGGCGCCGTCCTTCGAGGCGGATCCAGCCGTCCAGGGTGGCGCCGACGTGCAGCGCGATGAACGGCGCCCACGCCTCGATGACCTGGTCTGCCTGAGTTTCGAGCACGCCGGACAGGGCCACCCGGCCGCCGGCTGCGACTCGCGCCGCGATTGCCGGGGCGAGCACGCAGAGCGGGTTGGTGAGGATGTTGGCGACGACCAGGTCGAAGGTGTCGCCCAGGGGTACGGCCGAGTGCTGCAGCCGCACGCGCGCGTGGTTGCGCTCGGCGTTATCGCGCGCAGCCTCGACGGCCTTGTCGTCAATGTCGATGCCGAGCACCTCACCGGCGCCGAGCCGGGCTGCGGCGATGCCGAGGATGCCCGAGCCGCAGCCGTAGTCGAGCACGCTGCAGGCGGGCGTCACCGCGTCGCACAGCCACTCCAGGCAGAGCCGGGTGGTGGGGTGTGAGCCGGTGCCGAAGGCCATCCCGGGGTCGAGCTCGATGTTGATCGCGCCGGCGTCGGGGGCCTGGTGCCAGGACGGGACGATCCACAGCCGATCGGTGATGCGGATCGGATCGAACTGACTTTGCGTGAGCTGCACCCAGTTCTGCTCGGCCACGGCTTCGGTGGTAAACGCCGGCACGGCCGCGAGGCCCGCCGTCTGCGCGGCCTCGGTCAGCATTGCGCGCAGCGCTTCGGCAGGGGTGCCGCCATCGAACAGCGCGATCACCCGGCTGTGGTCCCACAGCGCGGTGGGCAGGTGGCCGGGTTCGCCGAACTGCGGTTTTTCGGCCGCAGTGCCGGCGTCGGCATCCTCGATGGAGACCGATAGCGCGCCGTTCTCCATCAGCGCGTCGGAGAGCGCCTCCGCTTTGGCGGCGTCGGCCTGCAAGGTCACCGAGATCCACATCGCGCGTCAGCCCTGCACTTCGTTGCGGTTCGCCAGCTTGTGCTCGAGGTAGTGGATGCTGGTGCAGCCCTCGATGAAGCGCGGGTCGAGCATCAGCGTCTGGTGCAGCGGGATGTTGGTCTTGATCCCCTCGACCATCATCTCGGAGAGCGCGATGCGCATGCGGCGGATCGCCTGATCGCGGGTGTCGCCGAACGCGATCAGCTTGCCGATCATCGAGTCGTAGTGCGGCGGCACCGTGTAGCCGTTGTAGACGTGCGAGTCGACGCGGATGCCGGGCCCGCCCGGGGTGTGCCAGTTGGTGATGCGTCCGGGCGAGGGCGTGAACTTGAACGGGTCCTCGGCATTGATCCGGCATTCGATCGCATGTCCGCGGAACTCGATGTCGCGCTGGCGGAACCAGAGCTTCTCGCCGGCGGCGATGCGGATCTGTGCCTGCACGATGTCGATGCCGGTGATCATCTCGGTCACCGGGTGCTCGACCTGCACGCGGGTGTTCATTTCGATGAAGTAGAACTCGCCGTTCTCGAACAGGAACTCGAAGGTCCCGGCGCCGCGGTAGCCGATCTTGCGGCAGGCTTCGGCGCAGCGCTCGCCAACCTTGGCGATGGCCTTGCGGTCGATGCCAGGCGCAGGCGCTTCCTCGATGACCTTCTGGTGGCGGCGCTGCATCGAGCAGTCGCGCTCGCCCAGATAGACGGCGTTGCCGTGCTGGTCGGCAAGGATCTGGATTTCGATGTGGCGCGGGTTCTCGAGGAACTTCTCCATGTACACCACCGGGTTGCCGAAGGCGGCCTGGGCCTCGGCGCGGGTGGTGGTGACCGCGTTGAGCAGCGCAGCCTCGGTGTGCACCACGCGCATGCCGCGCCCGCCGCCGCCGCCGGCGGCCTTGATGATCACCGGGTAGCCGACGGCGCGTGCGATCTTGACGATCTCCTTCGGGTCCTCGGGCAGGGCGCCGTCCGAGCCGGGTACGCAGGGCACGCCGGCGGCCTTCATCGCGTCCTTGGCCGAGACTTTGTCACCCATCAGGCGGATGGTTTCCGGGCGCGGACCGATGAACACGAAGCCGGATTGCTCGACGCGCTCGGCAAAATCGGCGTTCTCGGACAGGAAGCCGTAGCCAGGGTGGATGGCTTCGGCGTCGGTGACTTCGGCGGCCGAGATGATCGCCGGCACGTTGAGGTAACTGAGCGTCGAGGAGGGCGGGCCGATGCAGACCGACTCGTCGGCGAGGCGCACGTACTTGGCGTGGGTGTCGGCCTCGGAGTGCACCGCCACGGTCTTGATGCCGAGCTCGCGGCAGGCGCGCAGGATGCGCAGGGCGATCTCCCCGCGGTTCGCGATCAGGATCTTTTCGAACATGGCGGACTCAGCCGATCACGAACAGGGGCTGGCCGTATTCGACCGGCTCGCCGTTCTCGACCAGAATTGCCTTGATCACGCCACCGGCGTCGGACTCGATCTCGTTCATCAGCTTCATCGCCTCGATGATGCACAGGCGGTCGCCGGCGGACACCTGCTGGCCGAGTTCGACCAGCGCCTTGGCGCCTGGTGCGCCGGCACGGTAGAAGGTGCCGACCATCGGCGACTTGACCACGTGCCCCTCAGGCAGGTCGTCGCTGGTGCTCACCGCAGCCGCGGGCACGACCGCGGCGGCGACGCCCGCGGTGGGCGGCAGCGAAGCGTAGTAGGTCGCGGGCGCCGCCGGGGCGTGCTTGGCGATCCGTACCTTCTCCTCGCCTTCGGTCACCTCGAGTTCGGATATCCCCGACTCCTGGACGAGGTCGATGAGTTTCTTGAGCTTGCGCAGATCCATGATGTTCTCCGGACGTGACCACTGCCGTGCTCGCGGACGGCGCAGTCGGGACGATTCAGTGTTCGGGTGTGGTGTGTACGCCAACGGCGCCGGGGGAGGGCGCGCACGACGTGTTGGAACGGGTTCGCGTGCGCGAACGAAAACCGGTGCTGTGCATGCCCGCCGGGTGCGATCTGCAGCCGGCAGCAGGGGCGTGTCGGTTATCGTGCGTGGTGTCGAGAAGCGTGCCCGCGGCCCGCTGCCGCGATTTGGGGTGAGCCCGGCGCAGTATCGTGGGCGAGCATTTTGAGCGCTTCATGAGCGCAAGTTTGCCGCAAATCGCCGCAAATTGTCCACTTTAGGCTGCCGCTGGCATGCGCCCGGCGCTTGCTGCGGGGGCGTGTCGTGCGCGGATTCTGCGCTCGCTGCGCGTGCGGTGCAAGCCGGATCGGGCGCGCTGCGGCGCCTCATCCGCTGCGCACCGGGCGGTCGTCGCCAGTGGCCTGTGCGCCGCAGAGGAGGGCTTCGACCTGAGCGATGCGTGCGCGCTCCTGACCCTTGCGCGGGTTGCGCTCGGCGCCCGCAGGGTAGATCGAGACCTTCACCGGAACCTCGTCCCAGTCGAAGCTCAGGATCGCCTCGGGGGCGTGCGGTGCGGGCCGGCGCGGCTCGCGGTGTTCGTAGGCGAAGTCCTGGTTGAGGAAGAAGATCTCCACGTCCTTTGCGCTTTCAGGGAAGAGTTCGATCTCGAGCTCGGAATACCGCCCGGCGGTCCCGTCGAGCGCTCCGCCGGTGAGGTAAGGGCGGAAGTCCGCCAGCAGGCGCATGACCTCGACGGCGGCGGTGCGCATTTCGAGCAGTCGCTCCGGCTGCTCCTCGTCCTGGTAGAGCGCAAGCCAGGCACGCAACTCGGCCTCGATCTCGGTGTTGTTGGGGAGCGCGTCGGCGTCGGTGGCGCCGAGCTGGCGGGCCGCCTTGCGCTTGGCGAAGCCGAAGTCGCTGATGCCGTCCTCGGCCATCATGCGCGCGGCGAGCGCGGCGATTTCGCGCCGCAGGCCGCCGCTGCGGGATACGTGGGCGTGTGAGGGCATGGTGGGGCTCGGGTAGAATGCGCGCCCATTGTACACCCGCCGGTTTCAACCGGATGACGGCCTTCGCCAAGGGCAAAGACTCATGCATATCCATATCCTCGGCATCTGCGGCACCTTCATGGGCGGCGTTGCGCTGCTCGCGCGCGCTGCGGGCCACACGGTCACCGGTTGCGACGCCAACGTCTATCCGCCGATGAGCTCCCAGCTCGAAGTGCAGGGCATCGGCCTGGTCGAAGGCTACGACGCCAGTCAGCTTGATCTCGAGCCCGACATGTACGTGGTCGGCAACGCGGTGTCGCGCGGCAATCCGCTGCTCGAGGCGATCCTCGATCGCGGCCTGCCCTATGTCTCGGGGCCGCAGTGGCTCGCCGAGCACGTGCTCGGCGGACGCTGGGTGCTGGCGGTGGCAGGCACTCACGGCAAGACCACGACGACCTCGCTGCTCGCCTGGATGCTGGAGGATGCCGGCCTCAACCCGGGCTTCCTGGTCGGCGGTGTGCCGCAGAACTTCGGCGTGTCGGCGCGCCTGACCGAATCACCGTTCTTCGTGATCGAGGCCGACGAGTACGACACCGCGTTCTGCGACAAGCGCTCGAAGTTCGTGCATTACCGGCCGCGCACCGCGATCCTCAACAACCTCGAGTTCGACCACGCCGACATCTTTGCCGACCTGGCTGCGATCGAGACGCAGTTCCACCATCTGGTGCGCACCATTCCGGCGAGTGGCCGCATCGTCGCCAACGCGGACGAGGACAGCCTGAAGCGGGTGATCGCGCGCGGCTGCTGGTCAGAGCTGGAGTGGTTCGGCGGCGATGGGCGGTGGTCGGTGGAGACCGGCGCGGAAGAGGCGGAGGCTGTGTTTCGTCTCGACGGTGCCGTGCAGGGCCGCGTGCGGATGCCGCTCGCGGGTAGCCACAACCGCGCCAATGCGCTCGCCGCGATAGCCGCCGCTCGCCATGTCGGGGTGACGCCGGCACAGGCGATCGCCAGCCTTGCACGCTTCGCCGGGATCAAGCGCCGGCTGGAGTTGCGTGGCACGGTGCGCGGGGTGAGCGTCTACGACGACTTCGCCCACCATCCGACCGCGATTGCGCTCACCGTCGGCGGCCTGCGTCGGCGCGAGCCGCAGGGCCGCATCCTGGCCGTGCTCGAGCCGCGCTCGAACACGATGAAGCTCGGTGTGATGAAGGCGCAGTTGCCCGCCAGTCTGGTCGACGCCGACGCGGTGTTCTGCTATTCGGATGGGCTGGGCTGGGACGCGGCCGAGGCGCTGGCTCCGCTCGGTGAGCGCGCACGGACCTACCAGGAGCTCGACGCCCTGGTCGCAGACGTGGTCGCAACCGCGCAGGCCGGCGACCACGTGCTGGTGATGAGCAATGGCGGCTTCGGCGGGGTGCATCAGAAGCTGCTCGACGCGCTCGCCGCTTGATGATGGCTTGAGGTGCGCGCCCGCTCCGCCGCGTAGGGCAATGGGCGCGCCTGGCGGGCGTCGGGGCGGGTAGCGCGGCGTGGGACGGGGGCGGCGAAAACTGCGCGCGGCGTGCGTCGCTCCGATCGTGCCGTGGGCGCTGCGGTTCTTTCTCGAGCAGCGCACGCCGCGAGAGGTTGCCGTAGCGGGCCGCCACGAGGCTGTCTCCGGGACCTCCCGGTCTCGGGTGCGCGCCTGGCCGGCGCACCGCGCTGTCGATCGGTCGCTGCCCGGGCGCTCAGTCTTTCTGCGCGCCGCTCGGGTTGTCGAGGCGGCGGGCCTCTTCGTCACTGATGTACTCGAACACCCGGACCACCTTGCGCACGCCCTGGCTGGTGCGTGCGATTTCGGCGGCAGCATCGGCCTCGCTGCGGGTGACGATGCCGAGCAGGAACACGACATTGGCTTCGGTCACGACCTTGACGTTGTGCGCCGTGATGGTGCCTGCATCGACGAAACGCGCCTTGACGTTGGAGGTGATCAGGGTGTCGTTGCCGCGCGCGGTGAGGTTCGAGTTGGGGGCGATCGCGACTTCGTTGATCACGCCGCGCACGTGCTCGACACCGGCCACGATCGCGTCGAGCTGGCCGCGCACGGTCTCGTTGGGCGCCTCGCCCGTGAGCAGCACGTTGCGGTTGTAGGACGTCACGTTGACATGGACGGTGTCGCCGAGGCGCTCGCGGATGCGCGCCGAAACCTTCCATTCGATCGCCTCGTCCTCGACGTAGGTGCCGCTGGTGCGGCGGTCGGAGACCATCGCTGCGCCCGCGCCGACGCCCGTGGCGACGATCGGGAAGCAGCCTTGCAGCAGCGGCAGCGCGGCGGCTGCGCCGAGCCCGAGGAGGAGCGTGCGCCGGGTGCGTCGAATGCGGACGGCCGAGGTGTCGGGGTCTTGCAGTGTGTTCATCAGTCTTCCACTCCGAGTAACAGGCAGTCGATACCGTCGCACAGGCAGTGCAGGATCAGCAAGTGTATTTCCCTGATCCGGGCGGTGCGCCCGGCGGGCGCGCAGAGCAGGATGTCGCTCGGACCGAGGCGCTCCGCGGTGCGTCCGCCGCCGGCGCCGGTGAGCGCGATCACGCGCATGTCGCGCTCGTGGGCGGCCTGGATGGCGTCCACGACGCGCGCCGAGTCAGGGTTCGCGGACAAGGTCAGCAGGATGTCGCCGGGCTGGCCGAAGGCCGCGATCTGGCGTGCGAACAGGGCCTGGGTGTCGGGGTCGCCGGCGACCGGGGCGAGCGTCGAGCTGTCGGCGCTGAGCGCCATCGCGGCGAGTGCCGGCCGTTCGAGCTCGAAACCGTTGATCAGTTGCGCGGCGAAGCGGCGCGCATCGCCGGCCGAGCCGCTGCTGCCGCACACCAGCACCTTGCCGTTCTCGAGCAAGGTGCCGGTGATCAGCTCGACCGCGCCTGCAATCGGGGCGGCCAGCAGTTCGAGGGCCTCGAGCGAGGCGTGCATGTTGTCTTCGAACTGGTGCGAGATGCGGTCGATCAGGTTCATGCGGCAAGCGACGTCTGCAGGGCGCCCGAGTCTAGCACGCGTGTTCAGCCGGCATCGAAGGCGCCCGCCAGCCAGCTCAGGCGGGCCGGGTCGAGGGCGTCGAGGAGCACCGCGTCGAAGCGGCAGGGGGCATCGCGGAAGCGCCGCCCGGCGCCGCCCAGCCACCACTGCGCCGCGATCATCACGCGGCGGCGCTTGGCGGCAGTGATGCTCTCCGCCGCACTGCCGAAGCGGCTGTTGCGGCGCAGGCGTACCTCGACGAAGACGACGTGGGTACGGTCGAGGCAGATCAGGTCGACCTCGCCGCCGCGACAGTGCACGTTGCGTGCGATCACGCGCAGGCCGTGGGCGGCGAGATGTTCCGCGGCAAGCGCCTCGGCCGCGGCGCCGCGTGCTTGCGCCGGTGTCGGACGTGCGCCGATACTGTCCGCCCCGCCATCCGCGTGGCTGCGCCCCGGTGCTGCCCGCTCGAATTTGTCACCCATGACCGCCTCCGTCCGCCTGCCCGATCGTCCGCTTTCAAGTACGCCGTCATTGTACGTGGTGGCCACGCCGCTCGGAAATCTTCATGACATCACGCTGCGCGCGCTGGCGCTGCTCGCCGCCGTGGACGTCATCGCCGCCGAGGACACCCGCCACAGTCAGCGCCTGCTCGAGGCGCACGGCATCCGCACGCGTCTGGTCGCGGTGCATCAGCACAACGAACAGGCGGCGGCCGGGCAGATCATCGAGCAGCTCGGCGCCGGTCGTCATGTCGCACTGATCACCGATGCCGGCACGCCTGCGGTGTCGGACCCCGGTGCGCGTCTGGTGGCGCGGGTGCGCGCGGCCGGCCATCCGGTGGTGCCGCTGCCCGGGCCGTGTGCGGCCGTGGCGGCGCTGTCGGTG
>JBEOKH010000454.1:0-5727 GCA_040275625.1 Thauera sp.
TGTTCCTGACCTTCTTCGTGATGGCGCCGGTCGGCGACCGCGTCTACACCGACGCCTATCTGCCGATGTCCGAGGGCCGCATCCAGTTTGACGAAGCGCTCGAGCGCGCGACCGTTCCGGTCAAGGGCTTCATGCTCAAGCAGGTGCGCCAGCCCGATCTGGAGCTCTTCGCCGGCCTCGCCAAGGTGCCGCCGGTGGAAAAGGCCGAAGACCTGCCGATGCGGGTGGTGATCCCGGCCTTCGTCACCTCCGAGCTCAAGACCGCGTTCCAGATCGGCTTCATCGTGTTCATCCCCTTCATCATCATCGACATGGTGGTCGCCTCGGTGTTGATGTCGATGGGCATGATGATGATGTCGCCGGTGATCGTGTCACTGCCCTTCAAGATCATGCTCTTCGTGCTGGTCGACGGCTGGACGCTCTTGATCGGCTCGCTGGTACAGAGCTTCGCGGTGTAGCCGCGCACACCCGAGGAGAACGCCCATGACCCCCACCGCCGTCATCGAACTCGGCCGCCAGGCAGTCGAAGTCACCTTGCTGGTGTCGGCGCCGCTGTTCCTCGCCGCGCTCGTCACCGGTCTGGTGATCAGCATCTTCCAGGCCGCCACCCAGATCAACGAGATGACCCTCTCCTTCGTGCCGAAGCTGGTGGCAACCTTCGTGACCCTCGTGCTGGCCGGGCCGTGGATGATCACGCTGCTCACCGACTTCATGCGCCGCCTGATCGAGTCGATCCCGGCGATGATCGGCTAGCGCGCGCCTCGGCGCCCGCCCATGATCGACGTCTCCGCCGCCCAGCTCGACGCCTGGATCGCCGCGCTGATGTTTCCGCTCGGGCGCCTGCTCGGGCTGTTCTCGTCGGCACCGGTATTTTCCAACCGCGGCGTGTCGATGCGCCTGCGGCTGGCGATCGGGATGGGCGTGGCGATCGCGGTGCTGCCGGTTATGCCGCCGATGCCGCAGGTGCCGCCGGGCTCGGGCCTGGGCCTGGCGATCTTCGCGCAGCAGATCTTCATCGGCATCGCGATCGGCTTCGTGATGCGCATCGTGTTCGCTGCGGTCGACATGGCGGGCGCGCTGATCGGCATGCAGATGGGCCTCTCGTTCGCCGTGTTCTTCGATCCCGACGCCGGCGGCCAGACCGTGGTGCTGTCGGATTTCCTGAACCTGCTGGCGACGCTGATCTTCCTCGCCATCAACGGCCATCTGCTGATGGTGGATGTGCTGGTGCGCAGCTTCGAGTGGCTGCCGGTGGCCACCGCGGCGGTTGACGCCGGCGGCTGGGCGTTCATCGCGCGCGCAGGCGTGACGGTGTTCTCGGCCGGCCTGCTGCTGTCGCTGCCGATCATCGCGATCCTGCTGGTGGCCAACATCGCGCTCGGTGTGCTGACGCGGGCGGCACCGCAACTGAACCTGTTCGCGGTGGGCTTCCCGATCACGCTCACCGCCGGTTTCATTGGCGTGCTGCTGGTGATGACGAACTTCGCCCCGGTGTTGCAGGGCCTGTTCGAGCGCAGCTTCGACACCATCACCCTGCTGCTCGACGCCCTCGCGCCGCGCACCGGGGAGTGAGCCGCCGGCTCAGAGTCCGGGAAAGGTGTGCGAGCGCACGAGACGGATCTCGCCACTGGCGAAGCGGTGCGCAAAGGGCCGGGTCGACTCGATGCCCTCCTCCCAGCTCAGCACGTCGAAGCCGGCGAAGCCGCCCGCCACCGCCACCTGGCGCGCGTTGCGCAGGAACACCCGGCGCGCCTCGCCCTCACCGCCGGTGGCGAGCGCCTTCATGCGCAGGTCCATGCGCAGGCGGTCCTCGCCACTGCGGCTGACGTCGATCGTCCAGGTCGGCGCGAGCGGGTCGTAGATGCCGTACGCGACCAGCATCCCGGCCAGATATTCCGGCTCGAGATAGGACAGATCGCTCGCCATCCACACCGCACCCACCGCCGCGACCACGGCCCCGGAGACGGACCCGGCGCGCTCGCCGAGCGCGCTGCCACCGGTATCGGATGCACATCCGGCCGCCAGGATGGCCAGGGAGGCGGCAAGCGCAGGAGCGGTGCGGCGCATGGCTCAGCTCAGGTAGTTGAACAGCGACAGCGCAGTCGTCTTGAGGAAGGACTGCTGAGCGGCCTGCAGGTAAGTCTGCTGCTGGGTAAGGCGCGAGATGGCCTCGTTGTAGTCGAGGTCCTGCAGATTGGACAGTGTGGTGGCGTATTGCAGGTCGAGGTCGGTGCCGATGAGGCCGAGCTGCTCGATCTCCACCTGCTGGGAGCCGATCTGGGCCCGCGCGGTGAGGACCTTGTCGAGGCTGGTGTCGAGTCCGCCGAGCGCGCTGCGAACCGCCGCGCTCGCGTCACCGCCGCCTTCGAGCGCCTGGATGAACTCGCCGAGCACCTTGAACACGCTCTCGTTGCCGCCACCGAACACGCTCTCGCCCGCGAAGCTGACCGGCATGAAGCGGGAGGACGAGACCTGCATGGTGCGCGTGCCCTGGTCGCCTTCATAGTTCGCGACCATTGCCGCGGCATCCTTCTCGAACGGCGTCGTATCGGACTTGTAGCCGGCGAACAGATAGTCGCCATTGGCGTCGCGGGTGTTGGCGATCGCCAGCATGGCGTCGAACTGCCCGCGCAGGTCAGTGGCGATCGACTGGCGATCGCTCTGCGACAGCGCAGGGTTACCGGCAGCGAGCACCCGATCGCGCGCGTACTGGATGAGGTCGGTGGCGCCGTCGAGCTGACCATCGACCAGCTTGAGCGCGTCGTCGGCGTAGCCCTGGTTGGTGATGAACTGCTTGTTGACGCTTTGCGACTGGGTGACGTCGAGCGCGCGCGCAGAAGCCACCGGGTCGTCCGCCGGGGTCAGGATCTTGCGTCCGGTGGCGATCTGCTGTCCGGTGTGGAGCAGCGCCGCCGACTGTGTCTGCAGGGCGCGCACGCCCTGGTCGTAAATCATGTTGGTCGATACACGCATGATGCGTTCTCCCTCAGCGGCCGATCGCCAGCATTTCGTCGAACAGGCGCTGCGCCACCGACATCACCCGCCCCGCAGCCTGGTACGTCTGCTGGAAGCGCACCAGGTTGGCCGCCTCCTCGTCAAGGTTGACGCCCGACACCGAGTCGCGCGCCGAGGTGGCCTGCGCCAGCAACGCACCCTGGGTGCGCTCGCCGGCCTGCACCTCGCGCGTCTTGCTGCCGATCTTCGCCACCAGTTGCGCGTAAGCGTTGTTGAGCGTCGCGGTCGGTGAGCTGCCGCTGCCAGCGCCGAACATGAGCTTGTCGGTCTGCAGCGCGCCGAGCAGCGCGGCGTTGCGATTGTCGGCGATGCCGCCCCGGTTGTCGGCGAGGGTGATGGCATCGTTAGCGGCAGGCGTACCCGAAACCTTGAGCTCGATCTGCACCCCACCAGGCCCGGTGAGCGTGAACAGCTTGCCGGAGGCTTCGGTCGCCGGATCGTAGGCGAGCGTGGCGGGCCATCCGGCAACGGCAGGCGCAAGGGCGAAGCTGCCGCTGGCGGCGTCGAACCGGTAGCTCAGCGGCGACATCGCCAGCGGTGCGCCTGGCATCAGGCCGCCGGCGTCGGCAAAAACCGCCGGCTCGACCTGCAGGGAGCCGGTGTTGGTGGCCGCAACGCTGGCCAGCACGGGCGAGCCCGCCGCGACGCCGCGTGGATCGTTGATGGCGACGCCGATCCCCGCTGCCACGTAGCGCGTCGGGAAGACGAAGACCTGACTGGGCATCGAGGCATCCAGCCCACTGAAGCGAAGCCCTTCGTGTTGCGCCTCGCCGCCCGTGACCGCCAGCTCCTCGCTTCGACCGGAGGCGATGTCGGTGATGAAGAACCTCGCGCCGTCCCTGCGCAGCTCGTAGTCGCTACCGGTCAGGGACGCGAGCGACGCCGGGTCGATGGCGACGTCCACGCCGCTGGTCGGCGGCTCCACGCGCGCAGTGCCGAGCCTGAAAAAGTTCTCGCCGAGCGTTCCGTCGAGGTCGATACCCAGCTTGTGCTGCCCGTTGAAGGCGGTGGCGAAGGTGGCCGCGATCAGGCCGAGGCTGCGCTGCGCCGGCTCCATGCCGTCACGCCGCACCGCGAGCAGGCCACCGAGTTCGCCACCGGTGATGAGGCTTTCGGCGAGGGGCGTCTGCGTCCCGCTGGGGCCGCTGACGAGGACCATCGGCCGTCCGTTCTCGTCGAGCGTGTCGCCGATCGAGAGCTGCTTCGCTTCACTGCCCAGCACCAGCCCCTGCCCGGAGCCGATGAAGATCGACAACGAGCCATCGCGCTGCGGCACGGCATTGGCCTTGACCAGCGTATTGAGCTCGGCGATGGCCTGGTCGCGCTGATCGAGCAGGTCGCTCGCGGCAGCGCCCGAACCGACGGACTGCGAAACCACGATGCGCTGGTTGAGCTCGGCGATCGCACCGGCGTAGCCGTTGATGCTGACCATCGTGGAGGCCATGTCGGTCTCCACGCCCTGGGCGATCTCGCCGATGCGCGCATCGAGCGTGCGAAAGCGCGCCACCAGGGTTTCGCCGGTCGAGATCAGCGCCTGGCGGGCGGCGATGTTGGTCGGGTTGGACGACACGCTCTGCATCGCTGCGAAGAACTCGTTGAACGCGGGGGTGAGGCCGGTGTCAGCGTCAGCAAGCACGTTATCGACCTGCGAGATGAAACGATTGTAGGCGGCGTATTCGGCGCGGCGGTTGTCGGCGCTTAGCACCTGGCTCTCGAGCAGCGCGCTGTAGGCGCGCTTGACGCCGGTGATGCCGGTGCCCGTGCCGAAGAAGGCGCCGCCGAGGTATTGCGGATCCCGCGCTTCCTGGGTGACGCGCTGGCGGTGAAAGCCCGGCGTCGCGGCGTTGGCGATATTGTGGCCGGTGGTGTTGAGGTAGGCCTGGGAGGCGTTGAGGCCGGTCAGTCCGATATTGAGCAAGGCCGACATGATGTGTCCCTGATGCGCTGGTTTGAGCCTTTATGTGCAAGAACCTTGCCAGGCATGTTCAAGCCGCCCCGCGCTTCAACCCGTCGTCGACAGCGCGTTGCGCAGCGTGTTGCCGCCGATGATGCGGGTGAGCTTGTCTGCGTACATCGGGTCGGTGGCGTAGCCCGCATCCTGCAGGCTGCGCGCGAACGCGGCGGCGTCGGTCTGGCCGAGCACGTCGGCGTAACGCGGACTGCGCGTCATCAGGTTGGCGTAATCGCGGAAGGCTTCGGCGTACGAACCATAGGCGCGGAAGCGCGAGGGCTCGGTGTAGGCCTGACCGCCGGCGTATTCGGTGACCTCGCGCGCCACCGTGTTGCCGGTCCATGCCGAACCGGCCTTGATATTGAAGAGGTTGTGACTCGGGCTGCCATCTTCGAGGCGCAGCTGCCTGCGCCCCCAGCCGGTCTCGAGTGCGGCCTGGGCGACCATGAACTGTGCAGGGATACCGGTCTTGCGACTGGCTTCGAGCGCGTGCGGGCCGGCCGCCGTATCCTGAAGGTGGCCAATCTCGTCGATGACGGCCCCGGCCGCGACAAGGTCATGTCCTCGCTGCGCAATGTGCGAAAGCGGGAGGACGTCGACGTCATCATTGCGCTCGGCATGGCGAAGGAGGGGTTCGACTGGATCTGGTGCGAGCACGTCCTAACGGTCGGCTATCGGTCCAGCCTGACAGAGATTGTGCAGATCATTGGGCGCGCAACGCGCGATGCTCGAAGCGCTGGGCGTCAAGCGCCTCGCCGCCG
>JBEOKH010000455.1:0-3448 GCA_040275625.1 Thauera sp.
CCGACGAGCACGCGCACAGCCTCAAACCCCTCACCGCCGAGGACGCCCCCGAGCGCCTGGCCGACGCGCTCGCCGCCCAACTCTCCCGCATCCTCGACGACCTGCACGGCGACGGCGCAGAGAAGCTCCGGGAGCAGCTCGACCTCGTCAATTTCCTCCTCGTCAGCCTGAAGCAGCGCCTCGGCAAGCGCGCTGGCGACGCCGAGACACTCTCCGCCCCGCCGCAGATTCTCCAGGCCATCCACCAGCAGTCACCCAAGCCGGCGATTCCGGAAACCGGGCTGGCCTTCCCCTGGCTCTTCACCGCGGGCAAGGGCTCGCCGTCGCTACTGACCGAGCTGCGCCGCGAGCTGGCGGCCTGCGATCAGGTGGACATCCTGGTGAGCTTCATCACGCATTCCGGCGTGCGCAAGCTGCTCGACATCCTGCAGTCGATCACCGCGGTCGGGCCGGATGGCAGGCCGCGCACGCGGCTGCGGGTGCTGACCACCACCTACACCGGTGCCACCGAGATCCGCGCGCTGGACGAACTCGCCCGGCTGCCGGGTTGCGAGATCCGCGTGTCGCTGGATGGTCGTCGCACCCGGCTGCACGCCAAGGCCTGGCTGTTCCGCCGCCGCACCGGCTTCGGCTCCGCCTACGTGGGCAGTGCCAACCTGTCGGGCGCGGCCTTGATGGGCGGCTGGAGTGGACGGTGAAGTTCACCGAGCGCGGCCAGACCGATCTGTTCGAGCGTGCCAGCGCGCACTTCGAGACGCTCTGGGAAGACAGCGAATTCCAGGCCTATGACCCCGCCAACCCGGCGCATCGCAAGGCGCTGGGCGATGCGCTCAGGCGCGAATCCGGCGACGAGCTGATCGCGCGCCCGACCTACTTCGACCTTGAGCCCAAGACCTACCAGCAGGAGATGCTCGACCAACTACAGATCGAGCGCGATCACGGCCGCTGGCGCAACCTGGTGGTGGCCGCGACCGGGACCGGCAAGACGGTGGTGGCGGCCTTCGACTACAAGCGGCTCTGCCAGCAGGCGGGTGGGCGGCCGCGTCTGCTGTTCGTGGCGCACCGTGAGGAGATCCTGAAGCAGGCGCTGCGCACCTATCGCGAGGTGCTGCGCGACCACGCCTCTGGCGAGGTGCTCGTCGGCGGCGTGCAGCCCGAGGGCTTCGAGCATCTGTTCGCCACCATCGACAGCGTGTCTTCTCGTGAGCTGGTGTCCCGCTGCGGGGTGGAGCACTGGCACACCGTGGTGATCGACGAGTGCCATCGCCTGGCGGCGGATTGCTTCGATGCCTTTGTCAGCGCTGTGCGTCCGCGCGTGCTGCTCGGCCTGACCGCGACGCCGGAACGCAGCGACGGCAAGCCGATCCTGGGCTACTTCGACAACCGGCCGGATGGCTCGCCGGCGGTCGAGCTGCGGCTCTGGCACGCGCTCGACCAGCAGTTGCTGTGCCCCTTCGAGTATTACGCCTGCGACGACGAGACGGATTTCTCCACCGTGCCTTGGCAGCAGGCGGGGGAGGTGGCGGCGATCGAGAAGCTGGTCACCGGGAGCGATGTCCGCGCGCGGCTGGTGCTCGACGAGTGGCGGCGCCTGGTGGGCGATCCGGCGCGGGGGCGGGCGCTGGTGTTCTGCGTCTCGGTGGCGCACGCGCAGGACATGACGATGCGGCTGAATACGGCCGGCATCAAGGCGCTGTGCGTGGTGGGCGACACGCCCACGGACGAACGCCGCCGTGCGCCCGAGCTTCTGGCCCGCGGCGAGGTCGCCGCGCTGGTGACCTGCGACCTGTACAACGAGGGCGTCGACCTGCCGCTCGTCGATACGCTGCTCCTGCTTCGCCCGCCCCAGAGCCCGGTGCTGTTCCAGCAGCAGATCGGCCGCGGCCTGCGTCTGCCCAAGGGCAAGGAAAGCTGCCTGATCCTCGATTTCGTCGGCCGGCACCGCGAGGAATTCCGCTTCGACCGCCTGCTGTCGACGATCACCGGGCTGTCGCGCGCGCAGTTGATCGACGCGGTCGATAAGGGCTTCGGCATGCTGCCGCCCGGTTGCCACATCCACCTGCAGCGCCAGACCCGCGAGCAGGTGCTACGCAGCCTGCGCAAGCTGGTGCAGCAGAACTGGCGCCGGCTGAAGACGGAGCTGCAGGCCTATGCCGCACTGCGCGGACGCACCGACATCCAGCTCGCCAGCTTCCTCGCCGAGCAAGCGATCGAGCTCGACGGCCTCTATCGCAGCAGCGGGCGCTCGGGCTGGACCAAGCTCAAGCGCGACGCGGGGCTGCTGAGTACACCGCCGGGCAGCGAGGACGATTACTTCGGGCGGGGGTTTGGGGATCTGCTGCACTTCGACGATCCTGCGCGGACCGATCTGCTGTGCTCGCTGCACGAGCCGGACGCGGCCTACCGGGTGCGTGACGAGCGGGACCAGCGCCTACTCCAGATGCTCGCCTACCAGGTCGATGCGCAGCAGCATCAGAAGGGGAGCGGCGAGGATTTCCTGCAGCGGCTGCTGCATCACCCAGAGCGCGTGGCGGAGCTTGCCGAGTTGGGCGGTGTCTTGCAGGCGCGCAGCAGTTTGCGGGCGCAGGCTGTGCCGGGACTGGAGGACGTGCCGCTCAGCCTGCACGCGGCCTATGGCATTCGCGAGATCCTGACCGCGCTCGGCTGGCTGAGCCCGAGCCGGCGCACACCTTTCCAGGCCGGCGTTCTCGCGCTGCATGAGCGCAAGGTCGAGCTGCTGTTCGTGACCCTGGACAAGCGCGAGGGCTACCACGAGCGCATATCGGGACTACGCGATCAGTCCCGAGCTGTTTCATTGGCAGTCGCAGAACTCGGCGGGGCCGCAGACGCCTGCGGGGCGGCGCTATCTGGAGAGCCCTGGGAATGGGTGGCGCTTTCAGCTCTTCGTGCGCACGGCCAAGGGGACGCCGTACCGCGCCTATGGGCCGGTGATGGTGGAGCGCGCCGAGGGGGGGGGCGAAGCCGATGAGCATTCACTGGCGGCTGAGCGCGGCCTTGCCGGGGCGACTGTTCGGGGCGTTCAATATTTTGCGGGGGGAGTGAGCGGGAGCTCGCAGGCGTTTGCGGGTGGGGTTCGCGCCTTCCGGCGCTCCTACGGGAGGGTGGGGCGGGGTTTGCCGCGCCATGAGCAGGTCTCGTCTTCCTTTGTGCATCAGTCTGCCTGAGCGCGGCGACGGGCGAGGCGCTGTACGCCCCGGGCGGGGAGGCGGGCAGGGCGGGTATCGGCGGGTTGCATCGCGATCCCGCCGGGTGTCGTCGGCGCATGCCTTGCCGGGTGGTGGCTTCGACATCGACCGCGACGTGCAGTCGCGCCAGCTCTCGCGCGGGATGCGGGTGGCGTCCTTTCTCGGCGCGCTCGCGCTGTCGGCGATCCCAGGGCCTCCGCACTCGGAATGCATTTTCCCTGATCGCATAGCCACCCGGAAAT
>JBEOKH010000456.1:0-3192 GCA_040275625.1 Thauera sp.
AGGGCGCGTTCAGCATTCGCTGAATCCGCCTGCGTTCCACCGCGTTCCTTCTTCCCTCTTCACCCCCATCGCCCCCTTGGCCACCGGCCAAGGGGGCTTTGCTCTTGATGGAGTGCCCCACCATGGCCAAGAAACCCGACGTCGTTGCACCCGCCCCACCCACCCCTTACCACCGGCTGCTCGACGCCCGCGCGCCGACCCTCTCCGGCAGCTCCGCGATCCAGTACGCGGTGCTCGCGGATCCCGATCACCGCCACCTCCATCTGCTGATCACCGCCGCGGAAGGCGGCGGGAATTTCAACCGCGAAGTGGTCAGCCTCGATGCGCTGGAGGCGGCGATCGACGCGGCGCCCGCGAGCAAGCCCTTTGTCTCGAAGCAGCTGCGCGCCGCGTTCCGCGGCAAGTCGAACAACAACGCGCCCTATGCCTGCGCCGCCCTGCTCGACCAGGGGCTGCTGGCCAAGTCTGCGGCGGCGAAGTTCGGCTTGGTCAAGGCGGGCGACTGGGAAGCGTGGAGGCTGCAGAGGATGGCGATGGAGGGCGAGCCCTATCTCTTTCCACCCCTGCTCGCTGCGGCCCCGGCAGCGGAAACCACGCCGACACCGGACACGGGCAAGCGCAAGAAGAAGGATCGGCGTGGCGGAAACCGCTTCATCCCGGTGAGTTCGGCCGAGGGCGTGGAGGACGTTGAGCTCGACGAGTTCGACGAAACGACGATCACCGAGGAGACCCACGATGTGGATCTTGCGTAACCCCGCGGAGGTCGCCGCACTCGACGACGAGGGGCTGCGCACGCTGATCGAGCGCCGGCTCGAAGCGCGCGAGCGCGTCGAGACCTTCGATGCCGATCTGGACGGTCCCTACATCGTCATGGTGCCGGACGACGACCTTGCCACCGTGGAGACGGCCGCGGGCCTCCCGCTGCTGGTCGATCCGGTGACGGGCGCGGCCTACGGCGACCCGGCGTTCAGCCCGATCTTCGAGCTCGTGATTCGCCATCCCCGCTGCTACGAGATGGTCTTCGTGCCCGGAGGGGGCGATGACGGGGTCACGGTGTTTGCGCCGCGAGACCCTATGGTCGATCACCGTCTGCTGACCCTGTGTGCCGAGTATGCCGTCCCGGGGCCGGTGGCGGTCTAGCCCGGGGGTGGCCCAGCCCCTAAGGCGCGGGCTCATCGCCCCACCACCCCGCCGCCCCGCTTCCTCCTTGCGCGCTTTCCCCGTTTTCAACCCTGACGCCCGATGCCTCGACCGCATCGGGCGTTTCACTTTGTGGAGCCCATGATGAAACCTTCGATCAACCCTGCCTCTCCCTTGAGATTCGCCCCCGGCGAGATCGTCGCGACGCTCGGCGTTGATGCACTGCTGCGTGTGAACAACATCTCGCCACTGTCCTTGCTGGCGCGGCACCTCTCCGGTGACTGGGGCGAGGTCTGTGTGGAAGACGCTCAGGCCAATGAGCGAGCGCTACAGACCGGTGGGCGGCTGCTCTCGGTCTATACCGTCGCCGGCGAGAAGTGCTATGTGATCACCGAAGCGGGCGAGCCGCGGACGGTGACGACGATCCTCTTGGCCGTGGAGTACTGAACGCCATGATCCCGTCGCACCATCCCGTGCCGCTCGATGCGGGGGTCGCGCGCGTGGTCGGGCTGCTGGATGCGGACCGCTACGAGTTCTTCGCCGAGCGGGCGAGCATCCTGGAGTTCGACGCCCGCCTGCCCAGACTCGACGCCGAGCGGCTCGCCCTCATCCAGACCTTGGCGCGCTACGGCTTCCCAAGCATGTCGGAGGTCTCCTTGCTGGCGGTCGAGCTGGGCGGCGGCACGCAATGGGTGCTGAGCACCGATGAGACCACCGCCCGGCAGCGGCTCGCAGCGCTGGGCGCGACGACGATCGAGACGGTCGCGCTCGACGACACGCTGCATCAGCAGTTCGACGATCTGGCGTGGCTGGCGACGTCGCCGTAGTCCCAGCCGGTCTCACCGCCGGAAAGACCGGCAATCGACCGGCACGCGTCGCGTCGTGCGCCGCCGCCCGGTCACCACGCTCCCTGACTTGAGCCTCGCCGAGTCGTGATCGCCCACGAGGTCGATCGCGGCCGGCGCGCACCTCGGACTTGACAGACTGAGTGCGTCCGGCGGACAGCGGCGGCGGTCAGGCGGGTACATCCGCCCTTCCTCCCACCTTCCCATTTCCCATTCACTTGATCGAGGAGATCTGACGATGAACCGCAGCACGCGATTCCGTTTCACCGTCCGCGCCATCGAGCAGTTGCCGCCCTGCCCGGCGGATGCGCCCGGCAAGGGCTATGAGGTGAGCGACACCGAGGTGCCCGGGCTGCGCCTGTCCGTGTCTAAGGCGTCCGGCCGCAAGACCTTTTGGTTGCGCTACGTGTTTCGTGCGCGCAAGCGGGCGATGCGCCTGGGCGAGTTTCCGGCGACCTCGCTCATCGAGGCGCGTCGCCTCGCACTGGAGGCGCGCAGCCAGCTCGACCGCGGGAACGATCCGCAGGAGGGCCGGGATCTGGAGCGCAGTTCGCCGACGCTGGCGAGCGTCGCGAAGGCGTATCTGGAGGACTACGCCAAGGTCCACAAGCGCAGCTGGCGCGATGATCAGAGCAAGATCGAGCTCCACATCCTGCCGTTCTTCACCCCGGAGCGCCGGCTGTGCGATCTGCAGCGGCGCGACATCGAACGCTTCGTCGGCGCGGTGCGGAAGACGCATTCCCCGGCCACGGCCAACCGCTTCCTGTCGCTGCTGTCGGCGATGATGCGCCGGGCTGTCACCCTCGGGCTCCTGCCAGACAATCCGTGTCGCGGGATTCCGCGCTTCAAGGAGGGCTCCGGCACGCAACGTTACCTGAGCCTGGACGAGGTCGGGCGGCTGATGGTGGCGATGGACAAGGACCCGGCGCCTCCGGTGATGGCCGCGCTGCGCTTCATGCTGCTGACCGGCTGCCGGCGCAGCAACGCCTTGAGGGCGCGCTGGGAACACATCGACCTGGAGCGGCGGATCTGGTTCATGCCGATGACCAAGTCCGGCAAACCGCAGTACTCGCCGCTCTCGGACGAGAGCATCGCGCTGCTGCGCCAGCTCAAGAGTCGGCACGCGAGCCCGTGGGTGTTTCCGTCCTCGACCCGGAACAAGTCAAGATAGTTGTCGCCTGATTCATGCAACCAACCGCTCTATGTC
>JBEOKH010000457.1:0-2306 GCA_040275625.1 Thauera sp.
ATTGCCGCGCGTAGGCGTTGGCATTGGCGACTTCGGTGCCGCTGCCGGCGGTGTTCGTCGGACAGGTGGTGTAGAGCGCGACGTACCAGGTCGAGGGCAACCCCGACGCCTGCCCACGGAAGAGGTAGTCGATCAGGTGGTTCTGGGCGTAGTAGGTGAACGGGCCAGCCGCCTGCGCGGTCGATAGGAGCAGCAGGGCGAGCAGGCCGGCGAACAACAGACGCAGCGATTTCATGGGCGGTTCTCCGGGTTAAAGGCTCATCAGTTCATAGTCGGCACCGAGCACCACCTGGGTGCCGGGCGTGATCGCGCGGGACAGGCCCATGATCAAGGCGACGATGCCGTCGATCTTGTTCTCCGGGCGTTCCTTGCGCGGGTAGATGTTGTCCTTGGCGTCGAGATGCGCGACGACGTTGCTGGCCATCCAGCCCAGCACCGGGTCGCCGTCGTGGATCATCCTGCCTTGCAGGACCAGGGCTTCGAGGGTCTTCATCGGCTCCGAGAAGTTGAGCACCGTGGGGCGGACCTCGATCATCGGCAGGCCCTCGGCGAGCATCCGGGTCGACAGCTGCGTCGCCTGGAACGGGTCGAAGGCGACCGCCTGGACCGCGAAGCGCGACGAGAAGTCACTCAGGTCCGCCTCGATCCAGGAGAAATCGATCACGTTGCCCGGCGTCACCGTCAGCCGCCCGCTGCCCATCCAGCCGGGGTACTGGCTGTTGCCGGTGGCGTGCACCGTGTCTTCGGGCAGGTAATAGCGACCGAACACTGCAAAGCCGCCGTCGATTTCCGGGTGGGCGAAGACCAGTAGCAGCGCGGCGATGTCGGTCTTGCTGGCGAGATCGAGGCCGATCCAGCACGGCTGGCCGGCGTAGGCGTCGAGGTCGAGTCCGCTGTCGGCGCAGCGATCCCAGGCGCGCATGTCCATCCACGCGGTGTCCGCATTGACCCACTCATTGAGATGCTTGGTCTTGAAGTTGTTCACCGCGCTCGGCATCTGCATCGCCTTGGCCTGCAGCGGCGCCAGCACTTCCGGGCGCACCGAGATGCCCCAGTTCGGATTGGCCTTGATCAGCGACTCTTCGAGCGTCCAGTCGTCCCCGTCATCGAGCCCGTACACGATGCCGAACTGGCTGTCGTCCGCGAGTACGCCGTCGAGCAGGCGCGTGACGAAGGTGCGGACCTCGTAGCAGATGCCGGAGCGGTTGCTGCCGGCGGTGGTGATCACCCACAGCAGTGAGTTGTCCCGCTTGCCGGTGCCGGTCTCGACCACGTCATAGACGGTGCGTGTCTTGTGCGCGTGCAGCTCGTCGATACAGCCGAAGTGGATGTTCAGTCCGTCGAGCGTCGAGCCTTCCGCAGACAGGGCTTCGAACTTCGAACCGGTCGCGAGCACATGGATATTGTGCGCCCCGACGCCGACGCCGAAGCGAGACCGGAAACCGGCCGACCGCCGCGCCATCGTCTGCGCGTCGCCGAAGACGATGCGCGCCTGGTCGCGGGTCGTGGCCAGCGAATACACCTCGGCGCCCCCCTCGCCATCGGCGGCCAGCATGTACAGCGCCAACGCTGACGATTGCGTAGATTTGGAACTCCCACGCGGCACTTCGACGTAGGCGCGGCGGAAACGCCGCTTGCCGTCAGACTTCACCCAGCCAAAGACGGTGGTCAGGATGAAGACCTGCCAGGGCTCCAGGTGGATCGGCTGTCCGGCCAGTGGTCCCTTCACGTGGGGCAATCGCTCCACAAACGCGCACAGGTTGTCGGCGGGCTGGAAACTGCGTCCCAGCTTGTCGGTGAGCCTCGGGTTGAAACGGTAGGGTGGGTTCCTGCCCTGGAACCGCTTCAGATCGTCGAGCTGGCGCTGGCAGGCCAGGCGCACCCACTTGCACGCGGCAATCTCTCCCCCGACCACGGCTTCGGCATAGCGCCGGGCAATGGCGGCATAGTTGCGCACGGTCATCAGCCGGCGATCTCGTTCCAGGGATCCAGATCATCCGCCACCTCCACGGGCAACGTGATGCGCGAGCGCGAGGCCGGCGTGAAGCCCATCTCGGCCTCGTAGCCCTTCATCTCCAGCGCGAGATCCCGGATCACGTCCATCAACGGCGAGCGCCGCAGGATGCCGCTCGGGGTCTTGATGATCATTCCGGAGACGCCGGCGCGATTGATCTTGGAAAGTGCTTCGCGGTACAACCCCGAGCAGTTCGCCCAACGTTCCAGCACCGCGCCGTCGAGCGCTGACAACAGGCCGGGCGGCGAATTGGCCACGGCGTAGTTCCACGCTTCCTTGGCGCTCTCGGACA
>JBEOKH010000458.1:0-1744 GCA_040275625.1 Thauera sp.
AACCTGGTGACGCAGGCCGTGCGCCGCGGCGACGTGGTCATCGTCATCGACCCCAAGAACAGCCGCCGCCTGAAGCGTGTCACCCAGCGTGCCTGCGAGGACTGGCGTGACCCCGACACCTTCCTCGAGTTCCACCCCGCCTTCCCTGAAGCCGGCGTGCGCCTGGACTTCACCTTCAACTGGCAGAAGCCCACCGAGATCGCCTCGCGTATCCAGTCGATCATGCCGCCGGACACGGCCGGCGCCTTCTCGGCCTTCGGCTGGGATGCCGTCAATGTCGTGGTGCAGGGCCTGGTCGAGATCGAAGAACGGCCGAACCTGATGAAACTGACCAAGTACATTGAGGGCGGCATCGAGCCGGTGCTGGAGAACTCGCTGCGCCGCTACTACGACCAGACCCTGGGTGCCGGCTGGCGCGAACTGCCAGACATGAAGAAGCTGCTGCACGATGCCCACCGCGGCAATCTGAAGCGCCCGTCGGAGGCGGCCAGCGCCGACCTGATGGCCTTCGTCGCCTACTACGAGCACCACATCGCCCAGAACCAGCGCAACAAGGTGATCGATGCCCAGGTGCGCACCTTCCGCCACAACCGCGAGCACTACCAGAAGATCACCGCCAACCTGCTGCCGGTGCTCTCGATGCTGACCTCAGGCGATCTGGGCCGCAGCCTGTCGCCCGACCCCTTCGACGCTGGCGATGCCAGACCGATCATGAACTTCGAGAAGATCGAGCGCGCCGGCCATGTGTTGTACATGTGCCTGGATTCCCTGCCCGACCCGTCGGTCGCCACCGCCATCGGCGCACTGGCCCTGGCCGACCTGGCCGCGCGTGCGGGCATGCGCTACAACCTGGGCGGCTACCGGCGCATCTCGCTCTTCGTGGACGAGGTGTCGAACGTCATCAACCAGCCGCTGATCGAGATCCTGAACAAGGGCGCCGAGGGTGGCATCTTCACCACCTGCGCGATGCAGACGCTGGCCGACCTGGCCAAGCGTCTGGGCAGCGAAGACGCGGCGCGCATGGCGCTGGGCAACCTGAACAACCTGATCGCGCTGCGATCCAAGGACCGGCCGACGCAGGACTTCGTGGTCGAGACCTTCGGCAAGACCGCGATCCACTCGGTGCGCGTGGGCCTGAGCAGCGGCGCCGATGCCCACCTGGGCGACTTCTCGTCGAGCTACTCGACGCAGCTCACCGAAAGCTTCGAGGAGATGGTGCCGGCCGACGTGCTGGGCAAGCTGCCCAACCTGCAGTATTTCGCCTCGGTATCGGGCGGGCGGATCATCAAGGGGCGGTTTCCGATCCTCGACCCGGATGCGGATGAGCCCAGAGCAACACGTGTGACGCCACCGAAGGCGATCCGGACTCCAGCTGCAATGACGGGGCAAACGTCGTGATCCGTATCGTCAGCATCGCCGCCCTGCTCAGCCTGCTGGTGCTGGTGCTCTACCTGCCATCGGCGCATCCGCCAGAGCGGTTCCTGGCGCAGATTCGAAGCGAGCACCAGGCGATGGAAGAGATTTGGGGCGAGGCGCCCGCGCTGCGGATCCTCGACCGAGCGCTGGGATTGCAGGGTGCGGCACGGGAGGCCACGCCTGTGCCCCCGAGCGCCGATGCATCGGCGGCGAGCGGCGTGGACGGCGCCGTGGCGCGGGAGATGGCTTCCGTCAACCAGCGGCTGTTCGGGAACAGCTACTTCCGCGCGATCGATGCGCTCGTGCTGCTGGCCGCCTTCAGGATGTC
>JBEOKH010000459.1:0-4214 GCA_040275625.1 Thauera sp.
CGCGCAGGCGAGGTGGTAGGCGGCGCGCACGGACTCGCCGGCACCGGCGGGGTTTGCCCACACCGCCTCGCCGAGCGCGACCGCCGCGTGCGCCCACGGCAGGGCGCGGTTGTCGACCGCCGTACTGCGCTGGAGCGCCGGCAGGAAGCTCGCCAGCCCGGCGGCGCCGGACGGAATCCATTGCAGATGCTTGTGCGCCTGGCTCGCCCCGGCGATGCGCCCGCCGTTGTAGAAACCGAGGCCACCGTGCGCACCCACCACGCCGGCGAGTGCAGCGAAATCCGCTGCGGTGAGCGGTGCACACTGGTCCTCGAAGTGTCGGGTCACGATCAGCAGGTGGCGCTCGATCACCGGAAACTTGTTCAGCACCACGCGGTGATCGGCGCCGATTTCCGCCACGGTCAGCGCGGGCTCGGGCGGCAGGAAGGGGTTGAAATCCGGCCGGCGGGCGATGACCGTGTCAACGCGGGCGCGGTCCTTCAGCGCCAGCGACGACACCCAGCGCACCGAAAAGCGCAGGCCGGCTTCCTCCAGCCAGTCCTGTTCGGTGCGGATCGGCAGCAGCGCGCCTTCGGCGAGTGCGGCGGCGATGGTGCGATCGGCGCGCTCGAGCAGGTCGGCAGGGGGATGCAGGTCGGCAGGCGGGTTCGCGGCGTCGGACGGTCGGGTCGTGCTGGTCATGTGAGGGCGTGCGCGAGACAATGCGCGTCATTTTGACACGAGGACCCGGGCGCCGCGGCGTGGCGGGCAGGGGATATCGCGATGGCGATGCAGTTTGCGGTACGTGGGGAATTCATCCAGCTCGACCAGTTGCTCAAAGCCACCGGCCTCGCGGATTCGGGCGGCGCCGCGCATGCGGCGGTAGAGGCGGGGCAGGTCAAGGTCGACGGCAAGGTGGAAACGCGCAAGCGCGCCAAGTTGCGCCCGGGCCAGCGCGTGGAGTTCGGGGGCGAACGCGTCGAGCTGGTCGCTGACGAGGCCGGGTGAGACGGGCAGCACAGGCTTGACGCGCGCGCTGGAAAGCAAGAGCTCGCGGCTTCCACCGCTCCTGCAGCAGTCCTGCACGACTTGCGCCCCCACGTAGGAGCGGCGGAAGGCGCGAGCTTTTCTGCCCCGAACCCCAAACCCAACGCCACTGCATGGCGGCCCTCGGGCGTCTCGTGCCGCTCTGGTGCGGTCATCTCGCCGCTTTGTGCCCGCCAATGAATTCCCACACCCGGCCGCCGGGGAGCTCGCGGCCGGTGAGGACGTATTCGAGGGTGTGCTCGTTGGCGATGATCAATTCGACGTCCTCGAGTGCGCTGCGCCGCCCGGCCAGCAGCAGCTCGTCGCCGGCGCGCAGCGCGGTGTCGGGCGTGGGCGTCAGCACATTGTCGTCGTCGTCGCGATCGAGGTAGAGCACGTCGCACTCGAGGCCTTCCGCGCGGTCCGCCGGCGAGCGCAGCAGCATCCCGAGCGTGATCGTCTCGCCGCGCATCAGGCGGCGGTAGAGCGCGGGCGCGCGCGACAGGTTGATGCGCGCGCTGCGGATCTCGGGCACTTTCCTGCCCAGCCGCGTGCTCAGGCGTTCGATCTGGGCGCCGCACCAGTCTTCGTCGCGGTGGTGCACTTCGTCGAGGAAGGGCACCAGCAGCGGCGTGCTCAGGATGGCGATGCATTCGTGTGCGATCACCTGGCTCGGCACCACGGTGATGTCGGAGTCGAAGGCCTCGAACAGGGCGCGGTTCGACTCGTGGTTCTGGCGCAGGATCACGAACAGCGTCTTGTTCAGTTCGCGCGCGGTGACCGCGATCGAGAGATTGTCCACGTCCGAACTGGTGGCACACACGATGCCGGTGGCCTGCTCGATACCGGCCTCGCGCAGGGCGTCGGCGCCGGTGCCGTCGCCCTGCACCCAGCGGTGGATGCCGTCGGGCTTGGGGTCGATGTCGATGATGGTCACCGGTAGCGCCTCGGAATCCATCGCGTCGACCAGGAAGCGGCCGAAGCGACCGTGGCCGCACACGATCCAGTTGCCACGCGGCGGGTCGCGGCGCTGCTCGACGCGGCTGCCGGGGATGCCGGTTAGCCAGCCGAAGAGCTGCGAAGCCTTGGGCGCGTGCAGCGACAGCGCGAGCGTTTCGCTGAAGCGCTCGAAGGGGTTGATGATGTGGCGGGTGCCGAATGACGCCATGTTGGCCGAGGTGGCGTTGCGCTCGGCACGGCACAGGGCCGGGAGGCGCGGGGCGAGCAGGCGGGCGGCGATGGCGACCGCCAGGTTGGTGGCGTCGTCGTTGGTGAGCGCGATCACGCCGATGCAGCTCGGGTGGGTGAGGCCGGCGAACTTGAGCGTTTCGGGGTTGCTTGCGTCGGCGCAGATCGCCGGCACGTCCATCGCGTAGCTGTGCAGGTCGAGCTCGCCGATCTTGTTTTCATCCAATTCGACCACCACCGCGCGCGTGCCCATGCGGTCGAGCGCGTCGCAGATCAGGCGGCCGGTTTCGCCATAGCCGCACACCAGGTAGAACGGCTCACGCAGTCGCCGCACCGAACGCAGGAAGGTGTGCATCGCGATCGCCTGGCGCAGGCTGCGGTCGGCGAGCAGGTTGAACACCGAGCCGAGCGTGTAAGCCCAGCCGATCACCGACAGGTAGATGCTCACCATCACCCACAGCCGCTGCTGGTCGGAGAAGGTGTAGGGGATCTCGCCGAAGCCGATCGTGGTGGCGGTGTAGCTGATGAAGTAGAAGGCGTGGAAGAAGCTGAGGTAGCTGGTCTCGCCGTCGATCACGGGGCCTGGCACCAGAGTGAGCCCGAGCACCGAAATCGCGAACAGCACGATCAGCAGGATCAGCGGCGCGCGCAGGCGGCGCAGGATCAGCAGGAAGATGCTGTGATGGCGGGCGAGGGCCTGCTGCACGGCGTTGGCCTCGAGCGGTGGTCGATCAGCGGCGCTGCATGATCGTCTCTGCGATCAGGATGATCACCGAGACGATGTTGGCGAACAGCGCACCGCCCGACAGCGAGACCACGCGCGAGACCATCTCGGGCGTCAGGCCGTCGGCGCTGACGTGCGCGGCATAGCCCCACACCATTGCCGCGGTGAGCAGCTGCAGGTCGGCCACCAGGCTGGTGGACAGATGCACCGCGCCGATCTGCGTGCGGTCGCCAAACTTGAGCACGGTGGCGATCAGGCTGACGACCAGCGCGGCGAAGAGCTCGTAGATGTCGTGATGCGCGGCGTTGTCGATGTCACCAACGAAAAAGCCGAAGTTCAGCGTGGCGGCAAGCACGATGAAGAAACCGAAGATGACTTTTTCGAGGTTCATGATCTTCCCTTCCGCGCACGCACGGCGCGCACGATGACGATGGCGCAATTATGCGCGCGGACGGGGGGCGATGTCGCGCCGCGCGGATCTCCGGCCGGGCGCTGCGGGCGTTTGCGCCTGGCTGGGAGCTGCTGTCGTTTGCGGTCGGTTGGGCGGCCGGAGCCTGCGGGCGTCTGCAGTTGGGCGGCCGGCCTGTGCCTGCAGGCGTTTGAGCTTGGTCGGACGGCCCAGGCCTACGGGCGTCTGCGGTTGATCGGGCGCCGGGGGCCGCAGGCGTTTGCGGTTGATCGGGCGCCGGGCGCCGGGGGCCGCAGGCGTTTGCGGTTTCGTGTAGGAGCGCCGGAAGGCGCGAACGGTCGATTGGGCAGGGCGCAGGCCGCGAAACGCGCCCGGGCGAGCGAAGATCCGGGCGCGCCTCAGTCGTGGATGTCGCCGTCCACGTAATACCAGCGCCCGCCCTCGCACACGAAGCGGCTGGTCTCGTGCAGGCGCTGTGCGCGGCCGCCGACGCGGCAGCGGGCAAGGAACTCGACCTCGGCGCGCCCCTCGGCGAAGGCGCGCTGGGCGCGCACCTCGAGGCCGATCCATTTCGGCGGCGGCTGCTCGTCGAGCGCGAGGCGCTCTGGCCGGGTGGAAGGATGCCAGCTCGCGAGCAGGTAGGCGGTGTCGCGCAGCGTGAAGGCGGTGTAGCGCGAGCGCATCAGCGCCTCGGCGGTGGGCGCCGGACGCGCGCCCGACAGCGCCGGCCCGCAGCAGGCGCCGAAGGCCAGGCCGGAACCGCAAGGGCAGGGAGTGGTGGGGTTCATGAGCGCTGAGTATAGCGAGGCCGATCGCAGGAGCGCTGCAGGAGCGCTGTAGGAGATGTAATGGACGCCTCCCTCCCGCCTTGGGTACTGGGATGTGGTG
>JBEOKH010000460.1:0-27939 GCA_040275625.1 Thauera sp.
GCCCTTTTGCCGCCCGGACCAGACCGGCTTAAAGACCGGCGTCGGCCCGCAGTGCCTCGGCCTTGTCGGTATGTTCCCAGGTGAAGTCCACCTCGTCACGGCCGAAATGGCCGTAGGCGGCAGTGCGGGAATAGATCGGGCGCAGCAACTCGAGGGCCGCGATGATGCCCTTGGGGCGCAGGTCGAAGTGGGCACGCACCAGCTCGACGATGCGGTCGTCGGAAACCCTGCCCGTACCGAAGGTTTCCACCATCAGGCTCACCGGCTGGGCCACGCCGATGGCGTAGGCCACCTGCACCTCGCACTTGTCCGCCAGACCGGCCGCGACGATGTTCTTGGCCACATAGCGGCCGGCATAGGCGGCGGAGCGATCCACCTTCGACGGGTCCTTGCCCGAGAACGCGCCGCCGCCGTGGTGGGCGGCACCGCCATAGGTATCAACGATGATCTTGCGGCCGGTCAGGCCACAGTCACCGTTCGGGCCGCCGATCACGAAGCGGCCGGTGGGATTGATCAGGAAGCGGGTGCCCGCGGTGAGCATGTCCTTGGGCAGCACCGGCTTGATGACTTCTTCGATGACGGCCTCGGTGAGGTCGGCGTGGGAGACGTCCGGATGATGCTGGGTGGACACCACCACGGTGTCGATGGCCACGGGCTTGCCGTCCACGTACTTGACCGTAAGCTGGCTCTTGGCGTCGGGGCGCAGCCAGGGCAGGCGGCCGTCCTTCCGCACCTCGGCCTGCCGCTGCATGATGCGGTGGGCGTAGTAGATGGGGAAAGGCATCAGGCTCGGCGTCTCGTTGGTCGCAAAACCGAACATCAGGCCCTGGTCGCCCGCGCCCTGGTCCAGGTCAAGGCCTTCGCCTTCGTTTACGCCCTGGGCAATGTCGGAGGACTGGCGGTTGATGGCGGTAAGCACGGCGCAGCTCTTGTAGTCGAAACCGATGTCGGAATCGTCGTAGCCGATACGCTTGATGGTCTCGCGGGCGAGATCCATGTAGTTGATGTCGGCCCGGGTGGTGATCTCGCCGGAAATCACCACGAGGCCGGTGGACACCAGAGTCTCGCAGGCCACCCGGCCGCGGGGGTCCTGGGCCAGGATGGCATCGAGCACGGCATCAGAGATCTGGTCGGCGACCTTGTCCGGATGGCCTTCGGAGACGGACTCAGAAGTAAACAGGAATTCACGGGCCATGCAACGCTCCTCAAAAAGCAAAAATCCCCAGTGGTTCGGCGTTGCCGTCTCTGGGGATCATCGGAGCGGCGACGCTTTAGCAGTATTTTTTGGGCGCCTCGGCAGCCTGGCTGCGCTGTGCCCCCGCCCTGCAAGTTGTCGGATTAACTCGGCGGAATCACAATTATAACTTTGCGCACCCGGCCGTCAATTCGGCCGCTACCCGGCACTGGCTGATGGCGTCCCTGATATTCAAGTTTCTTGCCGGTCTTCCCTTGGGCATCCTCCAGCGTCTGGGCGTTCTCGCGGGATGGCTCACCTACGCCCTGTCACCCACCTATCGACGGCGCCTGCGTGCCAATCTTGAGCAGGCCCTTGGCCACGACGAGGCCGGGCGCATCTGGCGGCGCTGCGTCGGCGAGATCGGCAAGCAGGCCCTGGAGCTGCCCTGGGTGCTGCTCCGCCCCCAACAGGAAATCGGCGCCAAGGTGGTCCGGGTGAGCGGCTGGGAGCACGTGGAGGCCGCGGAGGCAAGCGGCGGCGGAATCCTGTTCATCACCCCGCATCTGGGCTGCTTTGAAATCTCTGCCCAGTATTTCTCCCTGCACAAGCCGATCACCGTGCTCTACCGGGCGCCAAAGAAGCCCGTACTGCAACCGGTGATCAATGCGGGCCGCCGCCGCGGCAACATGCACCTAGCGCCGGCCGACGTGGGCGGCGTACGCCGCCTCGCCAAAGCCCTCCGCGCCGGGGAGGCGGTGGGCATGCTGCCCGACCAGGTGCCCGGCGGCGGCGAAGGCGCCTGGCTACCCTTCTTCGGCCGGCCGGCGTATACGATGACGCTGGCGGCGCGCCTCTCGGAAGTCAGTGGTGTAAGCACCCTTTTTGCCTGGGCCGAGCGCCTGCCCGCCGGCAAGGGCTTTCACCTGCACCTGCGCCCGGCGCTGACGCCCCTGGAGGGCGACACCGCCACCCGGGCTGCCGCCATCAACCGGGAACTGGAAGCCCAGATCCGCGAGAATCCCACCCAGTATCTGTGGGGCTACAACCGCTACAAGCGCCCATCCGGCGCGCCGCCCGCACCTGTAACCCGGTAACCCCCGTTCATGAGTCGAATCATCGTCGCCCTGCTGTGGCTGCTGCACTGGCTGCCCCTGTCGATCCAGGCCCCCATCGGCCGCGGCATCGGCCTGCTGCTGTACTGGATCATCCTGCCCCGCCGCCGGGTGGTGCACACCAACCTGCGCCTGTGCTTTCCCGATCTGTCCAACACCGAACGCGGCGCCCTGGCCCGGGAACACTTCGCCCTGGCCGGGCGCAGCCTGATCGAGCGTGGCCTGGCCTGGTTTGCACCCGAGGCGCGGGTGCGCCGCATCGTGCGCGTGGAAGGCGAGGAGATCCTGGCCCGCCTGATCGCGCAGCGCCAGCCCGTGATCATGCTGACGCCCCACTTCCTCGGTCTGGACCTGGGCGGCACCCGCCTCGCCGCCAGCTTCGACTGCGTGAGCATCTACGCCCGCCAGCGCGACCCGGTGATCGACCACTGGCTCTTCCACGGCCGCAGCCGTTTTGGCAGCCAGGTGCTGCTGCGCCGGGACGAAAGCGTGCGCGCCTCCATCAAGGCCATGAAGGAAATGCGGCCCTTCTACTACCTGCCGGACATGGACAACGGCATGGAGGACTCCATCTTCTCGCCGTTTTTTGGCGTGCAGGCGGCCACCCTCTCCGCCCTGCCTCGCCTCACCCGCCTGGGCGGCGCGGTGGTGGTGACCTGCGTGACCCGCATGCTCCCCGGCGGCCAGGGCTACGTGGTGACCCTGAGCGAACCCTGGACAGACTTTCCAAGTGGGGATGTGGAGGCCGACGTACACCGCATGAACGCCGCCATTGAAGACCTGGTGCGCACCATGCCGGCCCAGTATTACTGGGTGCATCGGCGCTTCAAGACCCGCCCGCCGGGCGAGGCCAAGGTGTATTGAGACGCACGGGGGCGTCGCACCCCAGGGCGCTCAGCCCTGATCGTCCTTCGCCGCCAGCTCGGCCAACACCAGGGGAAAGGCCGCGCTCCCCACCAGCGCCACACCCGACACCAGCAGCACCAACCCAGCCCCCGATTCCTGCAACAGCGGGTGCAGATCGGCCCCCAGACCGGCGAGCAACAGCCCGCCGGCGATCAGGCACAGCAGCCCGGGAATCCCCAGCAGCCACGCACCGGCGGGCAAGCGTTTGAGGGCCATGCTTACACCCGCCTGAAGACCACGTCCCATACCCCGTGGCCCAGCTTGATGCCACGGTTCTCGAACTTGGTGAGGGGGCGATAATCGGGCTTGGGCGCAAAGCCCTCCGCCGTATTGGCCAGCATCGGCTCGGCGGAAAGCACCTCAAGCATCTGCTGGGCGTATTCCTCCCAGTCAGTGGCGCAGTGCAGGTAGCCGCCCGGTGCCAGGCGCGAGGCGATCAGCTTGACGAAGGGCCCCTGCACCAGGCGGCGCTTGTGGTGGCGCTTCTTGGGCCACGGGTCGGGAAAGTAGATGTGCACCCCGGACAGCGAGGCTTCGGGAATCATGTCGCGCAGCACCTCCACCGCATCGTGCTGGACGATGCGCAGGTTGGTGATGCCGCCTTCCTCAATCAGCTTGCACAAGCCACCCACTCCGGGTGCATGCACCTCGATGCCGACAAAGTCGTCCCCCGGCCGCGCCTGGGCGATCTGGGCTGTGGCCTGCCCCATGCCAAATCCGATCTCCACGATCTGCGGCGCTTTGCGCCCGAAGACCTGGGACAGATCAATGGGCTCGGGTCGGAAAGCGATGCCGACCTTGGGCATCATCTCGTCGAGAAAGCGGTGCTGCGCCTCCGACATGCGCCCCTGGCGCAGCACGAAGCTGCGGATGGACTGGGAGGTCAGCCGACCGGCAGTCGGCTGCTCATCGGAGGAAGGCATCAGTTGTTCGTCGTTCATGAAAAATCCGCAAAACCAAAAACGGCGCACCCCCTGGCGCGCCGCATGAAAGCTGCCGTGGTCCGGGCCGGGGGCAAGGCGCCTCCCCCGCCGGGCCTCAGCTGCCGATCAGCCCCGTGGTGGGCGAACTCGGGCTGGCGGTGTAGAACTTGCGGGGCATGCGCCCGGCCAGGAAAGCCTCGCGGCCGGCCTCCACACCCAATTTCATGGCGCGGGCCATCCGCACCGGATCTTTGGCCAACGCGATGGCGGTGTTCATCAACACCCCGTCGCAACCCAGCTCCATGGCAATGGCCGCATCTGAGGCCGTGCCCACGCCCGCATCCAGCAGCACCGGCACCTTCACGGCATCGCGCACCAGCTGCACATTCCAGGGGTTGAGCACGCCCATGCCGGAACCGATGAGGCTCGCCAGCGGCATCACCGCCACGCAGCCGATGTCTTCCAGCATTTTGGCCTGGATGGGGTCATCGGAGCAGTACACCATCACCTCGAAGCCCTCCTTCACCAGCGTCTGCGCCGCCTTGAGGGTTTCGGGCATGTTGGGGAAAAGGGTGTGCGGATCGCCCAGCACCTCCAGCTTCACCAGCTTGTGGTCATCCAGCAGCTCCCGCGCCAGGCGCAGGGTGCGCACCGCGTCATCGGCCGAATAACAGCCCGCCGTGTTGGGCAGGTAGGTGAACTCGGACGGGGGCAGCGCATCCAGCAGGCTGGGCGTGTTCGGGTCCTGCCCGATGTTGGTCCGGCGGATCGCCACGGTGACGATCTGCGCCCCGCTGGCCAGCACCGCCTCGCGGGTCTCGGTGAAATCCTTGTACTTGCCGGTGCCCACCAGCAGCCGGGAAGAGTAGGCCTTGCCTGCAATCGTCAGCAAATCGTCCATCGAAGCGCCAGTCTGAATATGAGGGAAAGAATGAAGGGGCCGCCCGCCGCCCCGAAAACCCCGTTGCGGAGTTTAACCGCCACCTACCGCGACGACGATCTCGAGGGTATCGCCCTCGGCGAGCAGCGTTGCGGCGTGCAAGCCCCTGGGCACGATCTCGCCATTGCGCTCCACCGCCAGCCGCTTGCCGGTGAGGCCCATCTGGTCAAGCAGGCCCGCCACGGAGACAGGCCCCGCAAGGGCGCGGGCCTCGCCATTGACGGTGACGGAAAGGGATGCGGAAGAAGTGGCTTGGGCAGACATGGCGCGAGTTTACCACGCCCACCGGTTGCCCTCCGCCTCCGCCCTGCGTACAATCCCGGCTCTCCGAGCGGGCGTCGTATAATGGTAATACCCTAGCTTCCCAAGCTAGAGCCGTGGGTTCGATTCCCATCGCCCGCTCCACCGCATCATTCTGCGGACTTCCGCAGAAGTCCAAGAGAGTCTGCAAGTCGTTGCCACACAAGGACTTTTCCTCTCTTTGACGTTCTGCCGTGGTCCACTGCGATCCATCTACAGCCGGGACTTTTAAGTCCACAAACAAGTCCATTTTTGCGGGCGCGGCTGATTCCGGATTGTTGATGGAGGGGCGAGGTCGACGTGACCAGCATCTGGTTCCTGACTCATGTTCAGGAGCAAGAGCATGGCACTCTCAGACCTGGCCGTTCGGCAGGCCAAGGCAACTGGCAAGGCATACACCCTCCCTGACTTGGATGGCCTCTCCCTGGCCGTCACGGCTGCAGGGGGCCGGACTTGGCACTTCCGCTACTACTGGGCGGGCAAGCAGAAGCGGATGTCGCTCGGCACCTACCCAGAGGTGACGCTTCGCGAGGCCCGCAGCCTGCGCGACGAAGCGCGCGCCCTGCTGGCCAAAGGCACCAATCCTCGCGTTCACCGCAAGCAGAAGCGCACCGCTGTCCGGCTCGCCGACGAAAACACCTTCGAGGCGGTGTATCGCAAGTGGCTCAAGCATCGCGGGCTCAGCCTCAAGGAAGGCCGGCAGACGACCCTCTCGATACTTCCGCGCATCTTCGACAAGGATGTGCTACCCGCCTTGGGCAAGCGGTCGATCTATGAGATCAAGCGTCCCGACCTCTTGGAGGTGATCGCCAAGATCGAGAAGCGCAGGGCGCTCTCCGTCGCCGAGAAAGTCAGGACGTGGTTCAACCAACTGTTCCGCTACGCGCTGGTGATCGTGCCGGGCCTGGAGCAGAACCCTGCCTCCGATCTCGATGTGGTGGCGCTGCCGCTGCCGCCCGTCAACCACAACCCGTTCCTGCGCATGGCCGAGCTGCCGAAGCTGTTGCAGCGGCTGCGCAGCTATCGCGGCAGGCGGCAGACCCAGCTCGGGCTGCGGCTATTGGTGCTGACCGGCGTGCGAACCGGCGAGCTGCGACAGGCGATGCCGGATCAATTCGATCTGGACCGTGGGCTGTGGATCATCCCGCCCGACGTCGTGAAGCAACTCCAGTTGGATATGCGCAAGAAGCGGCAGCAGGCGAAGGACATCCCGCCCTACATCGTGCCGCTGTCGATTCAGGCCATGGAGATCGTCCGGCACCTGCTCGATGAGTTCAAGCCGGCCCAGCGCTACCTGTTCCGGCACGACAGCGACTTGAAGAAGCGCATCAGCGAGAACACGCTCAATGGTGCCCTCAAGCGCATGGGCTATCAGGAACGCCTGACGGGGCACGGCATCCGCGGCACGATGTCCACTGCGCTCAACGAGATCGGCTACCCGAAGGTCTGGGTGGATGCACAGCTCTCGCATGTCGATCCCAACAAGGTCAGCGCGACCTACAACCATGCCGAGTACGTGGAGCAGCGTCGCCGCATGATGCAGGACTGGGCCGATCGGCTCGACCTCTTCGAGCAGAACCAGGTCGAGGCGGCCAGCATGCCGCTCACCGTGCATCTGGAAGGCGTGCCCGCATTCCCGAGTGAGCAAACCGCAAGCGCACCCTCCACGCCGGTTGCCGCTTCGCCAATCCTGCTGGTGACGAAGCCGGGTGACGCCATGCCGTTGGTTTCTGCCGCCGCACATCGGCTGCCGGCGGTTCCGCCCCCTCGATCGGCCGCGCCGCTGGTGCCTTCGGACATTCAGCGCGAGAGGATGGAGCTGTTCGATGTCTTCGAAGCGCCGCACAACCTTCCCGTCGCGGCGTTTGCCAAGATGGCGGGCAAGTCCCGCAGGTGGATCAGCTACGAGATCAAGGCGGGCAACTTGCTGGCGTTGAACGTAGGCAACCGCGGCCAGCGCGTGCCGGACTGGCACCTCGACCCACTCAAGCACGAGCTGATCCAGTCCGTCCTGAAGCTGACCAGGGGTGCGGACCCTTGGCAGATCTACCATGCACTACTGCAACCGCGCTCGATGCTGCGGGGGTGTTCGGCACTGGAGGGCGTGACGGCCGGCAATCTCGACAAGCTCGTCATGGCAGTGAGCACAGCCGTGAAGGAAAGCGAATGGACCCCGCTGCGAGTCGGAGTCGCCTAGCAGCAGGAATGCGGGATCGTGGCGAAACCGCGATCCCCGCGCGTCTGTCAGGACACCAAGCGCGCGCGGCGGGCGAATCTTGCCTGGGTGTCCGACAAGGAAGCATCGCGGCGGAGCAGGTAAGCCATCACGATCGTTGGTGCGCCGGCCAGCGGCCGCACGGCGATGCCTCGGCGTAGGTAGCTCGCCAGTCTCGCGGCAGGCGCAATGGCGATCCCGTACCCGGCGGCAACCAGCGTCATCGCCACATCGAATGTCTCCACCGTTTGCTCTCGCTCTTGCAGCGCGTTCTCGAACACACGCTGCACGGTCATGCGCCATGGTTCATCGGCCGTGGACTGCGAGCAGATCAAGGGCTGCTTGAGCACTTCCCCGCACGGCACTTCACGGTGGGCCAGCAGGTGGGAGCGCTTGGCCACGGCGACCGCCAGCGTGTCATGCCACAGCGGTTCGCATACCCAGCCAGGCCACTGCCGGGCAACCGCAGACAAGGCGAAGTCGAAGCCGTCGTCCGGCAGCTCCGAGCCTCGACCGGGATCTGTCCAGCCGGCCAGGACGGCATGGGTCTCCGGCTCTTCGGCACGCTGCAGGGCGAGCACGTCGGCGAGCTGGGGAGGCACCCATTCGCCGAGGACGGCCATGCGAATTTCGGCGGTGATGTCACTCGATTCCACGTCCAGCTCCCCCAAGCGGTGAACTCGTGGCAACTGATCTCGAAGCCGTTAGATGAGTTAAGTTTAACGTGGTTTAAATCGTGACCGTGTTCGACGCTCTTGGCAATGCCAAAGCGTTCGATCCAAAGGGGCCGCCCCACCGGCACCACTACCTACGAAGCGGAACCAGCCATCGCGTTTGGGGCTGCCGTGCGGGAAGAAAGAACCAACCAGGGCATCGCTCAGGAAACGCTGGCCCACATGGCCGGCATCGAACGGTCGCACATGGGCAAGATCGAGCGCGGCGAGCATGTCCCCACGCTCCCTCTCATCCTCAAGATTGCCCGTGCGCTGAAATGCAGTTCCGCCCACTTGATGACTCTGACCGAAGCCAAGCTGGCAGAGTCGGCCCCATCCGCAGATTGAAGCCGGCCCGCACAGCGGTCGCATGACTACGCCTGATCGTCGTCCTTGCCCCCAAGGGCTGAATCTTCGCGCTTTGCGGCCTCGTTGACGAGCCGCAGGTATGGGTTGTCTGGCGGCGTCTCCTGGAACAGCGCATCCGGGCTGGCGAGCAGGTAGCCGTGCAGCCGGCGCGACTTGCGCGGCCCCGTGACTTCGCAGGTCCAGATGTTCAGCCCGCTCGGCTGCTTGCGGTGCTGTCCCAGCTTCTCGAAGCGCTTCTGTACCCACTGCCACCCCTCCAGCTTCTCCTGCTTGGCCAGCGCGGCGACTTGAAGGTACTCCTGCGCGTAGCGCTGGAACACGCCGGGGCTGACGAGGTAGGTCGTACCGACGACGGTATGCACCAGGGCCTTGGCGTCGTTGATGATGAGCTTGCGCGTCTGGATGCTCTGACGCAGCCAGGCCATGAAGTGCGCCCCGGAGGGCTCCGCGCGATCCTGGGAAGGCGCGAGGCTCATCTGCGGCGGGGGCACGGTCGAAGGGGTCGGCTCGGCCTCGGCGATCTCCGGCGCTGTGGGTAGAGCGGTGTCGCCCAGCAGGTCGAGCAGCGCGGCCACGCCGGTGTCCATGGCTGCGGATGCGATCGGCGCCGTGCTCGCGGATGCAGCTTCGATGCCTTCGGCGCGCGGCCCATCGGCCACCGTTGTCGCCTGCGGCGTCGGCTCCGCCTGTTCCTCTTCGACCTGCACACGGCCTGCGAACGGCGCCGGCCGGTCGGCGGCATCCCAGATCATCGCCGGCGAGAGTTTCAGGAAGGTGAAGGCGTGCGACCAGCCGGCGTCGCTGGTGACAGTAGCCTTCCAGATCGCCTTGCCATCCGGCGTTGGCTGCACGATGCCGTGATCCTGCAGCACGTTGAACACCGCCGTATTGCTCGCCGGAATGCCGTCGATGCCTTGCGATAGCAGATGTGCGCGCAGCTTGTCGGAGACGGTCTTGCTCACCAGCCACAAGGCGTCCTGGGTCAGCCAACCGTCCGCCGGGCCGGCCTGGTTCAGCTTGAACGCTTCCTTGAGCAGGTAGCGCAAGCCGTCGAGCAATTTGCGTTGCAGAGCATGCTTGGGCGCCACCAGCGCCTTGCTGGGATCGCCGCCGAGTTCCTGGGCGACCGATGCCTGGTCGGCCTGCACGACCAGCTCGCCGAGCGTGCCGGCGTGCTCGTACTGGCCGGCCAGCACGTACAGCAGCGCGGCCCAGAGGTCGGGATAGCCGCTGAGCCAGTCGAAGATGTCCCGATCGAGAAGGCGCGCGTAGAGCAGCCCGGTGGCGGCGCTGTGCAGGCGGTACTCGCGCTCCTTTCGGTAACGGAAGCGGTAGGGCTTTCGCAGCGGGCCGTGCCAGGGATGCCAGACGCTGCCGTCGGCATGCTCGACGTGCAGATCGACCGCAATCTTGCCGATGTCGTGCAGCAGGGCCGCGTAGGCCGTGCCTGCAGTCCAGGCTTCGGCCTGGGCCGCCTGTGCCTCCGGCGTGACGCCCGCAGGCAGCAGGTATGACTGCCGCAGTTTCAGCGCATAGGCGACGATCTCCAGGCCGTGGTCCAGCATGCCGCCCGGATAGGCGTGGTGGTGGTTCTCGGAGGCCGGGAACTGCTGGACCAATTCGGCGTAGCGCTCCAGTGGGGCGAGGTAGAGCGTGGCGAACTGCCGGCGCGAGAGCGATGTGCGCTGCCAGATGTGTTCCAGCAGTTTCTGCCGACGCGGCGTGGTCAGCAGCGATGCGGCCGACTCCGGCCGCATCGCCCCTTTCGGAGTTTCGATGGCGGATGTGGGCGGTGTGCCGGCGGCGGGTGGCACCCTTTTGCGCTGGAACAGCGAGAGCATGGCGAACCCCGGATGACGGGCTGCTCGGGGCGCCTTTTGGCCTTTTCAGGATAGGGCCTTTCCCCTTGGCGCCCTTCCTTTGCCCCTTCCCAGCCCTTTGGCCTTTGTCGGAAGCCTTTGGGTATAGGGCCGCTGCTTCGTGGATGCCACGATGAATGCGGCATGGGGCAATCCCGGCAAGTGGGGCGCTGCGGGATGTTCGTCAGCTCTGGCCCAAGCCGGTGTCGAGGGCGGCGGATTGCGCTGCGAAGTCGTCGGGACGGCGCTTGCGGAAGGTTTCGAGATTGGCGAGCTTCCAGCGCAGTGCCGGCAGTTGCGCGGCGTGCTGGCACTGCACCAGCGACCAGTCCGGTTCTGCGCGCGCCAGCCCGCTCAGAAACTGCTTGTGCGCGGTGTTCAGTCGCTGTGGCAGCTCGCGCCGCATCCTGGCGCGAGCGTCGAGCAGCGTCTCCAGGGAGCAGTCCACTTCGGTCATGCCGACAAAGGCCCGCTCGTACTCGCCGGCGATGTCCTTGTCGTTGCCGAACAGCACTTCGTGGGGCGGCCGGTTGTGGCCCGCCAGATAGATCACGAAGCACTCGACCATGCCGTCGCTGATGTCGCCCGATTCGTAGAGCTGCCACACGTCGAACAGGTCGCGGGGGTGCTGTCGATCCAGCGCGGCCACCAGCTTGCTGGCGTACAGCTCGTCCGGTGCCAGAACCGGCAGCTCGAACTCGACGCCGAACAGATCGCTGGTCTTGGCGCTCAGCGGCCGCCGCTCGACGGGCAGCACGCTGCCGCGGAACACGACGTTGACCTCGATCTTCACCTGGCTGGCGTCGTTCTCGACGATCAGCTTGGTGTCTCCCAGGTCCTTGGCGCGAACCAGGCGTGTCTGCACGCCCAGTGGCGCAACGCGCGCGGCGATGGCGGCCAGCTCCTGGTTGATGGCTTGCAGCGCTTCGTCGCGCGGCGTCTGCCACGGGAGGTACACCACGTCGATGTCCACCGACAGGCGCGGCATGTCCCGCACGAAGAGGTTGATGGCCGTGCCGCCCTTCATGGCGAAGATGTCGTTGGCGAACACGTCGGGCGCGACGGCCAGCAGCAGGCGAACGGTGTCCGCGTAGGTCTTATCCATGAGGTCTCAGGCTCAGCAAGGTGCCGTCATCGAGCCGGCTCATCCAGCGCGTGTTGCTGCCGGTGCGAACCGGGTACTGCTCCAGCAGGGCATCGACGTCCACGAGGCTGGTCTCGCGCGCCCAGGTCAGGAACAGGCGCACGGCCTTCACGCTGGCGCAGCAGGACAGCAGTTGCCCGAGCAAGTCCTTGCGGGGGGAACGCAGTCCATCGAAGAGGTTGCGGGCCTCTTCGAGGCTCTGCTTGACGCCGGCTTCGTACAGCAGCTCCAGCACGGCACGCTCGGGGGCTGCCACCCGCAGATCCTCGGGCAGGCCAGGCGGCGTGGTCAGGGTCTTGCCGGCCAGCGCCGTGTCCGGCCAGTCGAACAGGCGGGCGTGGACGTAGCGGGCCGGAAAGCGCGAAGTGAACCAGGCCGGCAACGCGAAGCGACCGTCGCCCCACAGCACCAGCGCCTCCCGGCTGCCCAGGTTGTGCCGCACCCCCTGCAGGGCCAGGGCGCTCTTGCCGCCGACGTGCAGGCCGGGCACGCGCTGTTGCAGGAACTTCAGCGCACCGTAGACCCCGAACTCATCGTTCGGGAAGGCATAGACGCCATGGGCCAGGCGCACGAGCCACCCGCCGTCGGCATAGTGGGCGGCGAGCTGGGGCGACACCCCGAACTGGCTCAGGGTGGCAAGGTCGAACGGCGCCCCACGGGGGAGTCCCGCCTGCAGTCGCTTGATTACCTGGTGCCGAGAATTTCCATTCATGCTATAAAAATAACACAGAATCCAATCGACCCTAGAGCCATTGCAAGAACGTGCAGGGAAAGTAGCATAAGGTTTGATTTATCGCTCAGAATCTAATCGACCTGCGGCCCGAGCCAACCCGGCTCTGCCGGCCGCAACCCGCCCTCCTGATCGCGGTCTATGCTGGAGGGCAGGCCACGACCGGCCGCTCCGCGAGGTGAGGCACCACTGAAGCCGAGGCATATGAGCATGAGCACCAACACGCACAACGGGCGCTGGAGCCACCGGCTGGGCCGGGGGGCTGGCCGTGCCTGGCGTGGATACCTCCGCCGCGAGCAGCGTGTCGCCGGCTGGCTGGTGACGCGCGGGGTACCCGCGGGCGCGGCGACGGCGGTGCTCTGGATCGTCAAGCTGGCCGTACTTGGCATGCTGCTATACACCGTATCCTGGCTCGTCCTGCTGCTGGCCTTTGCGGTGGTCGCCGCATGGCTCGCGCGGAACGCCGACGAGGACGACGAGAAGCAGCCGGAACTTAGAGACGGACACTCGGGCGTCGGCCTGTACGACAAAGATGACTGGCGGATCGACATGGGCGATCCCGACGAGCCGTAGCTGCCGCATCAACGCGAGAGAGTGCTCCTTACTTCGCAGCACCTTTCGATACAGCCGTCATCGCAAGGCGAGAGCCACTACCCCCAGCCGACTTCGCATCGGACGTGCCAGTGATAAGACCGCCCAGGAAGTTTCCGGCGCGAACGCCTGCCCATCCGAGTGCCATGACCCAGAACGTCGGCAACACGATGAACATCGTTGCCATGACGAAGTTCAGCAGCATGTCACCGAACGCATTGTTCAGGCCGATCAATGGGTCGAAGTTGGCGTGCGGCCTGTCCGCGCCAAACCCCCAGCCGTAGAGCGCATCCAGGATCGTGCTGTCGATCCAGCGCGCGAGCTGGAACCAGAAGTCCACGAAGAACAGCGCGAACTGGACGCAGCTCACCGTCACCACCGTCTTCAGGTCGTAGGTGCCGATCAGCAGCACCAGTGGGATGCAGATGACGAGCGCCATCTTGAGCATGGTCAGCACCATCGGCAGCGCCTGGCGCACCACGTCCATTGCCGGAAAAAAGCCCAGCGAGCCGACGGTCAACCCCAGGTCGCTCGCGCCGCGCGTGACGACGTTCGGCAGCGTCTTGTCGATCTGGCCGCCGTAGTCGGTGTAGACGGCGCCCTGGTTCATCTTCTGCTGCCTCGGTGAGACCACGGCGCGGATCACCGAGTCATTGACCTCGCTCTGCGACAGGAATCCCACCCAGCGCCCGATGCGGGTCAGCAGGTCCGGGTCGACCTGTGCCAGCAGCCGGCTGCGCAGTCCCTGGCCGCCATCGGCCCACCACTGCCGGCAGGATGGATAGCCGCCGCCGCTGCCCACCTGTGCCAGCCCCGCATCGCGGGTCGCGTCGTAGGGCCAGGCCGTGCGTGGGGTCTTGGCGCGATAGGTGTCATAGAAGCCGGGCGTGTCGAGGAAGTAACTCGATCCGATCCAGGTGACGTCGTTCATCTGCTCGTCGGAGAGCGTCGGCCGGTTCATGAACAGCTTGGCGCGCGACGGCCCGTAGCAGTCGTGCGTGAAGTCGGCGACCTCCTGTGCCAGCACCGGATCGTCGATGCGCGTGGCATCCACATCCATGCGAATCTGACGCAGGTCCGTGCCGCAGGGAATCGCCGCCACCGCGGAGCCCGTCACGGCTTTCGACAGCGCGTGCATGAAGAACCACCACACCGGCACCAGCGCGCTCTGGTCGTTGAGCGCCGTGTAGACGTTGGACCAGCCCGTGTCGTTGGGCAGCGGGACACTGACCTGGCATTGCGCGGAGCGCGTGGTGTCGAACCTGATCGTGGCGAGATCCACCGGGATGAACGGGATGCCGGCGAACATGATGACCACGATCGCCACCCACACCCGGTTCTCGATGCGCATCGACGACAGCACGCCCTTGTTGCCTTCGTCCGCACCTTCGCTGCGGGCCTTGAGCCACTCCTGGATCACGATGGCCACGAACGGCAGCGCGAACACGCCGCTGGCCACGAGGATGCTCCAGATGCCGTTGTTGACCACCCAAGCCACCAGGGTCAGGTAATACTCCAAGTAGTCCGTGGTGTAGAGCGTCATGCCTGCCTCCCGGTCTCAGCCGTGCCGCAGCAGCTGGCTGGCTTCCAGCGCGACCACGGCGATGACGGCCGCGATCTCCGTGCGCAGCAGGCGCTGATGCGTCTCGCGGGACGGCTCCCGCCGCAACAGGCGCCGACGCATCCACCACCAGCCGTAAGCCGTCGCTCCGTAGAGGCACAGACGCCACACTAAGAAGTGGCCGGCGTGCGCCTGCAGCCAGTGCTGCCAGCCCTCGACGCCGCCGACCACGTGGATGCCGGCGATGTTCACCGCCACCGCGGCGGCGACCACCAGCAAGGTCCACAGCAGCGCCACGCCGACGCGGCGGTTGAACAGCCATGGCAGCCGCAGCCAGGCGAGCCCGCTCATGGCGTACCGCTCCGCGGCTTCTGGACTTCCCGCAGACGGTCGCGCGTGGTGTCGCCCTCGAAGACGCCGCGCGAGCCGGCAGCGCGGGTACTGTGGCGCTGGATGATCGCCATCGCCGAGTTGCCGGCCAGCGTGCGGCGCAGCTCCAGCTCGGTCTTGAGGTTGTTGATCTCCTGCTCCAGCGCGCTGTTCTCCTGGTCCACCGCCTGCACGGCGAGCTCGTTGGCGGCGACGTTCGGCTCCTTCTTGCCGGTCAGCAACGTGCGTTGCAGCAGCAAGGCCTTCTCCAGCACGCTGGACAGCGCAGCCTCGGACGCGAGGCGCCGGCCCAGCACGTCCTGGTCGGGCTCGTCACGCAGGGCCTCGATCACGCCGCGGGTGATCGGCAGCGAGCTGCTGCCGGCCGCGTCGAGATTGGCCAGTGTCGTCGGCCGGGCGCCCGTCACCAGTTCCTGCAACACCTGCAGCTTGGTCTCGTACTCTTCCTGGATCACTGGCGTGAGCCCGACGCCAGGCGTGGTCTGGGTCTTCGTGCAGTTTTCGCAGGTGCGTTGCTCGCGTTCGCCCAGCACGCGGTTCGCAAAGGCCGCGGCCGCGCCAGGCGACGACCAGGTCTGGCAGGTCAGGCGGTTGCCGCAGGCGCTGCGCGCGATCGACGAGGTATCGGTGGCGCTGCGCCCGTTGAGCAGGTTGTAGCCCGCGCGCGTCACGTCGCCGACCACCTTGATCGAACTCTGGCCGGAGCCGCCCGCGTTGCCGCCGCCGACCCAGGGCACGCCGTTGTTCCCTTTGTTGGACTCGGCCTGCTCGATGGCGGAGACGGCATCGGTGCTGCTGACCGCATCCCGCAGCGCCATCCCTTCGGCGAGCTGGTCCCAGCCGGCCTGGCCGCCGGCCATGTCCGCCATACGATTGGCGATGGCGCGGCAGGTCATCTTCGAGCGGTCGAAATCCAGGCGCGCCTGCAGGATGCCGTTGGTGAGCAGGTTGTACAGGCCCGGGTCGGCGCGCTGGATGATCAGGGCCGGCAGCGAGGCCACGGCGCTGGTGGCGTTCTGGATCACGTTGCTCATGATCGTTTGGAAGCCGTTGGTGATGCCGTTGAGCTGGTTCTGCAGCGTCGTGGTGATGCTCATGTCGCCGCAGATCAGGTTGCTGTTCCAGCCGACGCCGACGCCGATGCTCTGCATGTTGCCGGCACCACCCATCGACACGGCCCGGCCGCCGCCGATGCTGTAGAGCACGTCGTCGCCGATCACGCTGCCGCTGACGTTCACGCCATTGGGATCGATGCGCGTCTGCCCCCAGGCGACGCCGACGACCAGCGTGATGGCCGCCACGAGCAGCGTGGCCCCCAGGGGCGATTTCGCGCGGCGGAGGAAGTCAGAGAGGGAGGCGTTCATCGTGGGTTCCTCACATGAAATCGACGCTGCCGAGGAAGACCTGGCCACGGCGCCGGCAGCAGGAGTACGGCCGCCACAAGGCCCAGGCGTAGTCGCCCTGCTGGGCCTGCACGCGGGTGCGGCTGTGCGGGAAGACCACGCAACTGTTCGAGAGCGTGGGCGTCAGCTCCTGCCACTTGCCCGTCGAGGCGTCGGTCTCCATCAGCGCGCCGGCCGGCCAGTAGCCGTCGCGGGCGTTGGCCAGCAGGGGCTGATACACGTGAATCTGGTTGCGGCGCGTCACGATGTCGCCCGCGCGCTGCGCGACCACGGCGCCGCTCTTGTGGTCGTCGGTCTGGTGCAGGAAGCCACCGCGGGGATACACGTTGCCCCAGAGGTTCAGGCCGGTGCGCGTACCGATTTCGCGCCGGCCGGGGATGAGCGCTTCGGGGTAGAACGCTTCCGGGATGTTGTAGCGCCAGGCGATCGTGTCGAGCGTGCTCAGCAGATACGGCATGAAGGCCGTGCCAGCGCCTTCGCAGGTGTAGCCGGAGGCGCTGGCGAACTGGCTGAACACCAGCCCGGCCGGATGGCCGATGACATCGGCGTTCTTGAACTTGGCGAGGTTGTTCTCGTTGTCGTGATTGGTCGTGCCGTCACCGCCAGCCTTGGCGGTCGGGTTGGGTATGCTCATCGCCCTGACCTCCAGCCACGGGTTTTCGCCAGTGTTCGAGTAGCTCGACACCACCGCATCGGGGACGTAGTGGCGCACCTTGACGGAAGTGCGAACCGAGCAGCCGAAGGGCGTGCAGTACAGCCAGTAGCAGATACCGACCACGCGGTATTCGAGGCAGTCGGGGGACAGCGCCGACGAGACGATGGTGGCGGTGTCCAGGGCGAACGTCGACGTGGCCGTGCTCAGCAGCAGCGAGGCGACGGTGGCGCGCAGGCGCCGGGATGCCAGCAGGAGGCTCATGGCTGCGTGCTCCGGTAGGCGTTGATGCGCGCGACGGCGCGGGGCACGTCGGGCTCGCCGTAGACCACGTAGCGTCGATCGACCACCACGGCGGGAATCTTGGCGATGCCCAGTCCCCAGGCATCCGCGACACCTTGGTAGGCGTGGCCGATGCGGCGTTGAAGGGCCTCGCCGCCGTCATGCAACCGCTGCCGCACCAGGGCTGCAGCCTGTTGCGGGTCGGCCGGTAGGTGCGCGGCGAGTTCGACCTCGATGCGCGTGGCCTGGTCCAGCTCGATGATCCGCACGCCGGCTGGAGCCTGCACCGGATGACGGCTGTCGGTGACGACGAGCACGTCGGCTGCTGCAGTCTGGGTAAACATGAACAGCACTGCCCACAGTCCGGGCGCAATGCTGATGGTCGGCAGCCGGGGCGAAGCCTTGAAGACGGGGGCCGGCATATCGGGCGTCCTTGGAGTCGATCAAAGTCACAGTCGACTTCAAGTGCCGATCTAGCGCGACAAAGAAACCGCATCCGGCCCCTGCCGGTTTCATACCCTATGCCGTTGTGAGCGTTGTGATTGCCTCCTGTCGGAGGCGGAGATCAGGTGCGGGACGCTGAGGTGCCCGCGAACCCAAGAAACGCATGCTGTAAGCGAATCGGCATCGACGGCTTGGAGCGTGCATGTAGGCTCTGCCAAGTCCCGTCACTGATGTCGCTCGGGGCGAGGCGATCTACCGAGCGCGAAACTCTTCTCAAGTAAGCGTTGACGCCATCCGCGGATTCCGAAGGAGCGCCGGCAAGAACGTACCCCACCATGAAGCCGATAGCATGGTTCTCGCCGTACTTCTCCTGGATGAATCGATCCATGCCCTCGACGACGTACTCTCGACACAAGTGAGTGTCCGACCCGGCGATTCGTTTGCATTCGATGATCGCGTGCGGATCATGCTCCTGCGTGCGCAAGAAAATTTCGACGAACGCCAGCGGGATGTCGGTACGTCCGTCTGGCAGCATCACGTTGCTTTTGGATCGCGATTCCGTGCCAGGCAGCACCATGATCTGCTTCCACGGGGAGTTCTTCAGCGCAATGCGCATCCCGTCCCGCAGGCGCTCGGTCATGATTACCTCTCCAGCGTTGGCATTCACGTCCTCGGCTGCGCATGCTCGCTGCCAACCTGCGGCCAGTGTCAGCAGAATGACCGCCACAACCTCGGGCTCAAGTTCAATGAACTCTCTGCCCAGTGCAGGAGGTGCCTCATAGGGGATCCTCAAACTTTGCCCCCTGAAAAGCTCTCCGCGACCACTGCATCGGCATCTTCCAGTGCCGCTATGCCCATCCAGTAGCGCCGCGCTGCTGGCTTGATGATCACGACTTCGTTGCGTCCGTGTACTCGCAATTCCCGCTCTGCACTGAGCGCGGTCGCAATCTTGACTTTCAGGCGCCTGCCGATACGTGCCAGTACTTCACCCAATTCGCCTTGTGGTGCCACGACGCTCACGCTCGCATTACCCGGCCCTTCTTCCAAGACAAAGCGCACGACGCGCAAGGCCGAACTGCTTGGCAAGTCGAGCACTTCGGCGCGCATGTGCCGCTTATTGCGAACGGAAAGCCAATCCTCGATAACGGACAGGAACGTCTTGGCATACGCCGTGACCTCAGTACGACTGTCCGATGGCTCCACGGATGATTCGCGGCCGGTTTCCCATTGCCACCCGGCGCGAAGGAGGCCGTCTCGAATGACAGTTCGGTCGGCATCGTTCAGTTCGTACAGATCGAAGACAGCTTCGTCCAGTTCAGCCCATCCCCTCTCGTCGGTGCCGTTGGCGCGCAGATTCTTCTCAATCTGCAGCAGGCGCTGGCCAGCCTCAGATTTCACTGCGCTCGTGAAATTAGGCACCGGTAGGAAGCTGAGGTCGCGAGCCAGCAGCTTCCTCTTGTAGATTCCAAACTCTGCAGCGGTCAGATAGAAGAACCATGTCGCAAAAGCAGAACTCAACACGGTGGCAAGCAAATGTGCCGTCCGCGTGTGCCCTCTCGGAAGAGACACTGCGAAGTATGAGTTCGTGAAGACGAGATCCCGCTCGGAGACGGCCGCCAAGACGCGTGGACTCCCCAGAAGCATTTCCTTCACGATGAGAAGCGGGGCTTGATATATCTCCCGCGATCGTGGCCATTGTGCCTTCGATTGGCTGAAAGTCGGCAAATCATCGGGAATGTTGAAGTGCTGCATGTCTTTGACTTGCAGTACATCCAATCCTTTTAGCGGGCGAGCATCGCGCGTCTGATTCTCTGGGGCCCCGCGAATCAATCCAACCTGGAAGGTAGTGTCGAGTAATGAGAGTTGCTCGCCCAGATTTCTGTGGGCCGAAGTCAAGTCATCCAGCAATAGGAGGTCACGGCGCCGGCCAACGGCTGCTGCCTTGAGCTTCAACGGCTGTTCTTGGATTTCGTCGAGTGTCAAAGTGATGACGTCACTCGGCGCCACCTCGAACGAATGAGTCCTTGCACCGCTGGGCGTCCACGGGATCTGAACGACCGTGACCTGATCCGTTCGCTGCTTCGGTCGATGACGGGCAAAGAGAACCACTGCGGGCATGGCCGCTGTCGCGAAGAGCCAACTGCACAAATTGGACAGATTTACCAAGGTGATCGGAGCCACGGCTCGCATCACATGCTGAGCTGCTGCCATGCCGGTGCCGCTGCGGCTGAAGAACGGCATCGCGCTAAGAATGATGCCGAAACGGGTCTTCTCATGTGAGAACTCCGCCGCTCGCAACACGAAATCCAAGCCTTCACCGCGCGGTTGCGCAGGTACGCCCGCAACCCTGGTCTTGCGCCGCGCTTCGGTTCCTGTCTGCCCCCTAAAGCTCCAAGGGGGATTGCCCACGATAAGGTCGAACTGCTTCAGCCCTGTCGGCGTCGCCAGCACGGCCTTGCCATCTCCATCACGTTCGACAGTACGAGCGTCACCGACGAGCAATGTCCTGCCGATCAATGGCTGGAACTTCAGGGACTGCGGTGGTTGCGGGTCAGGGTCCAGCTCAAGCGCAGCCAGGTACAGGCTGAACGCAGCGACGCGAATCGCGGCTTCGCTAATGTCTACGCCATACACCTGCCCGTAGAGCGTCGAGCGGATCAGCTCCCTCGTGGGCGGCTGACCTTGCGAGCGAAGATGAACCAAGCGCCGCAGCGCTTCGACCAGGAAGACACCGGAGCCGCACGTCAAATCCAGCACCGACTCCCGTCCAGATAGACCATCCATGACCTCATCGAGGACCAGCGAGACGACGGACAGTCGCGTGTAGTGCACGCCGTTTCGCAACGCTTCTGTGCGCTTTCCTCCAGTCTGCGGCTCAGCATGTGCAAACTGCTCGTAGATCGAGCTGATGAGCTCGACCGGAATCACGTCGAACTGGTACGGGAAGAAGCTGAGTTGCCCGCTTTCAGGATCGACAGCCTCCAGGAACTCCGCAACCCGCGTCAAATGGTGAGCTGCTGGTGTCGTTTTCACCGACGAGGGCGGAAACATATCGCCGTTGAAGGTCTGGGCCAGCCATGCGAACAGCTTGCTGGTCGCTGGCCGGTCGCGCAGGATCGCCGGCAACGCCGTGCGGCCGCATACCCGCTTCAACCGCGCCGCACTGACGATCTCGCGGTCAATCAGGTACTGGGTGAAGATCACGCGCCCAATCAAGGCCTGCGCCGCATCGCGCGCGAGATTGCCTGCGACCAAATCGCGTTCGAGACATCCAAGGTCAGACAGGAGCTTCTGATCGACGCTGGTCTTGCGATCGATGGCCGGCACCTGGGCCCAGAATTGGCCCGTCTCGATCGCCAGTCGGCCGGCCAACTCGTCCAGTTCATGAAGCGAACCTTCGATGTTCTCGAAACGCCGAATCAAATGTCTCTGGGCATCGCCTTCTTTCGCGGGTGTGCCGAAACCGTTGTACAGGTCGATACGCTGCGGCGAGATCACCCACAGCAACGGCGCGAACCCCTCGTTCCAGACCTCTCGTCGCCACTGGCTGACCAGATCGTCTGCAGGCGCGCTTTGCTCAAACTTGAAGTAGACGGTCAACGACGACGCGCTGCGCCACAATGCGTCCGGAACAAAAACGCGGCCGTGGCGCGAGGACTGCGCCTCGGCCCCCAACCGAAGACCGGGCGCGGGTTGCCCGTCCGGCAGGTAGCCGGTTGCGGCGAGCACCTGTTCCAGCGTGGCAGTGTTCACGCCCTACTCCGGATAGCTTCGGGTGGAAACGGCAACGCTGCCTGGCTCGGCGTCGGGACGATCGGCAGCATGTGCTGCTGAAGCCGCATGATCAACGGATCGAGCGGGATGACGAGAGTCGGTTGCGTCGGCGCCGGTCCAATCCCCTCGGGGCCGATATCGCACAGGGTCGCCGAAGTGGCCGTCACGAACGCCACGGACCCATTCAGCGCCAATGCGCTACTCGTGCCCAGCAACCGAAAGAGCGCGTCAACGCCGACGCTGACGGTGGCGATGTGCACTCCCAACGAGCTGACCAACTCATTGGTAACGGCCAAGCCTAGGAGATCCGCGAAGGTGAATCGGGCAGCCTTCCCGGTCTTGGACGCCAAGTAGGGCACGGTCTTGCGCCAATGGCGCACCGTTTCGACGGACACGCCGGTTAGCGTGCGCATCTGGTCCTGAGTGTACTGGATGGCGGTGACGGCAGACATTCGCGTTGCTGGCAACTAGAAAATATGCAGATTCTGCCATGCAAAGGTGTGCTTCTCAACAGGTAAAGGCCGGTTCAGCCGCCTATCCCACAAGCCTTCCAAGCTTCCGAAAGTCGCGACCATCAGAGCGCATCGCGAACGTGTGGATAGGGGCAAGACGCAAGGCGCCCCCGGAAGGGGCGCCTGCGGACTACAACAAGCCGGCTTCGGCGAACGAGTACGGGCTGCCCTTGCCGACGATGAAGTGATCCAGCACCCGGACATCGACGGTGGCCAGGGCGCTCTTCAGCCGCTCGGTGATCACACGATCAGCGGCCGAGGGCTCGGTGTTCCCCGAGGGATGCTGATGCGCCAGGATCAGCGCCGAAGCGTTGAGCGCCAGCGCACGCTGGACCACCACCCTCGGATACACCGAAGTCTGGTCGACCGTGCCCTTGAACAGCGGCTCGTAGGCGAGCACCTGGTGCTGGTTGTCGAGAAACACGACGGCGAAGATTTCGTTCGGCTCCGCGACCAGTTTCAGGCGCAGGTAGTCGCGCACGGCGGCGGGACTGCCCAGCGCCGGACCGGCCTTGAACACGCGTTTCTCCAGCAGGGTGATGGCCTGCTGGATGATCCAGTCTTCGTGCTGGGCGGCGATCAGGGTGAGCGACTCCGGGCGGGAGTCGGCGATGGCAAGAGACATGGCGAACCTCCAATGGATGAGATCGGAGGGCGCCTGCCCCAGGAGGGCAAACCCTCCGGGGGACGATGGGGATGGAACAGGTGACGAGCGGGCATCCACCACCGCGGATGCGGTGGCTGTTCGCGTCAAGGGATGCGATGCGAACGGGTTTCGATCAACGCGGACGAGCCGCGCCGCAGCCTTGAAGATCGATGGCTACCTGGGCATGTCACCGGCGACGCCGGCGGGCATGTCTGGGGAATGGGCGGGTTCGGCCGCGGTCGTGCTGCCGGCGGCGAGCAGGTCGATGGCCGACAGCAAGGCATCGCCTTCGACGGGACCGTGCAGCAGGAGGGTCTTGCCGGACTCGCGGTCGCGCAGTTGCAGGGCCGGCGTGGCCGCGATGCCCTGCTGTGCTGCTTCCGCCGCCTGGGCACGGATGACGGCATCGGGGCGCTCGCTGTCGAGACAACCCTGCATGGCCGGCGTGAGGTCGGGATAGCGCAGGCCCTCCGGCAGGCCCTGGCCGTCGCCACGGGTGTTTGCGTAGAGCCAGGCCACTGCCTGCCAAAGCGCGGCGTGTCCGCCCGTCTCGCCCGCGCACTCGGCCAGGCGTGCCCCGGCAGTCGCGGCCGGCTCGTGCATGGACAGCGGCAGGTGGTGCCACTGCCAGTTCACCTCGGGATGGGCGTCGATCCAGCGCTTGAGTTCGGGGAAGTAGGCCCGGCAGTACGGACACTCCAGGTCGGCGTAGCCGACCACCGTGAAGCGCGCATCGGCACGGCCATACAGCCAGGGCGGGCCAGCCGGTTTCGGCCCCTCGGACCCGGCGGCGGCCAGGGGCATGGACTCGGTTGCCGGATGCGGCGCGCGCAGCAGCATCCACGAGGCAACCGCAATCGTCACCACGATCAGCAGACCGATCCAGGGATGACGGCGGGCGAATGAGGGCAGGCGCATCGTGTCGCTCCCGTCAGGCCAACGTATCCAGCGCCAGCGGTTCGATGCCCCGCGCACGGTCGATCTTCTCGGCCACGCGGAAGGCGGCGTCCAGCTCGCTGATGCCGTGCTGCTGCATCAACTGGAAGCGTTCGGCCTTCTCTTCGGGCTCGGTCATCGCCATCGCCAGGTAGAGGCTGGGCGGCACGGCGCGGAACAGCACTTCCATCGACTTGGACAGGATGACGCCCTCGCTGAACTTGCCGGCCTCCTTGCGGGCCGAGAGCATCAGCGCCTTCTGCGAAGCGTTGAGTTCGCGGAAGCGCGCGATCTTCTCGACTTCATCGGGCGGCATCGACAGGCAGATCCACCACTCGATCATGTTGAGCATGGGCTCGGCCGCTTTCGGCAGGTCGTCCAGGTTCTGCGTGGCGAGCCAGAACCAGGCGCCGAGCTTGCGCCACATCTTGGTGATCTTGACCACGTAGGGCGCGAGCAGCGGGTTCTTCGTGATGATGTGGCCTTCGTCCGTCACGTTGATGATCGGGCGGCCCAGGAACTGGTCGCGCTCGGCGATGTTGTTGACGGTGTTGATGAGCGAGATGTAGGCAATCGAGAGTTGGGCGTTGTAGCCCTCGCGCGCGAAGGTGGCGAGATCCACGATGGTGATGTCCGCCTCGGGCCACGGCGTGCCGGACCGGTCGAACATCTCGCCGTCCACGCCTTGGCAGAACATGTCCATGGCGTCGGCCATCTCCAGCAGCCGTGCGCGCCGCATCTCAGGCAGCGTGGCGTCGCGGGCGCGCTCGCGCAGCGCCTCGCGCACGTCGCGGGTCAGTACCGTGCGCTTCTCCGCTACGCAGCGCTGGGCCGCATCGAGGATGCACTGGCGGATCAGGCTGCGGTCGGCGCGCGTCATGCGCGCTTCTTCCTTGTCCTCGCCGCCGGTGATCATCAGCCGTGCAGTGATCTCCAGTTCGCCGAGCACGTCACGCTGCTCATCGCCTTCCACGGCCATGCCGGCATCGGTCTGGTCTTCGTCGAGCGCATCAGCGTCCAGCGTCTGTACCTGGCTCGGCGTATCGACCAGGCGCCAGGCGTCGGCGAACGGAGCCAGACTGACGCCCGCGCCGGGCGCGAGCTTCACCCGATGCACGGTGAGACCCAGCCGTGCGGCGAAGTCGCCGAACAGGCCGAAGCTGTTGCCCGCCTCGACGATGAACAGGCGCGGCCGATAGATCGCCGTCACCTGATTCAGGATGTTGTTGAGCGTCGCGCTCTTGCCCGAACCCGTGGGGCCGAACAGGAACAGATGCGCGTTCATCTGCCGGTCGAGGCGGTTCAACGGATCGAAGGTGATCGGCCCGCCGCCGCGGTTGAAGAACGTGATGCCCGGATGCCCCGTGCCCTGGCTGCGGCCCCAGACCGGCGCCAGGTTCGCCGCATGTTGCGCGAACATGAGCTGGGTGTACCACTGGCGCTTGTCGGCAGCCGGATCGAACACGCACGGCAGCCAGCGCAGATAGCTGTTCAGCGGCGCCACCTCGTCTTCCTCGCGCACCGGCTGCAGGCCGGCGTTGAGCATCACGTTGACGAGCTGCAGGCCGCGCGCATCGAGCTGGGCCAGGTCGCGGCCGCGCAGGTAGAACGCCAGCGCGCCGCGGTAGAGCTTGTGCGCACTGCCGATCAGGCCGCGCGCCTGCTGCACGTCCTGCCGGGTCTGCTCCGAGGCCAGGGTCTCGCCGACGGCCTTCCTGGCGAGGTGGTTGAGGTGTGCCTCCAGCACGTCCTGGGGCGTGGCGACCAGCGTCAGGCACATCACCGTGTCCTCGGGCATCTGGTCGAACAGCGCGTTCATGGCGTCGCCGCCCTTGCGCGTCTCGCCCGTCAGATGGCCCGTCACGGGTGGCGTGCGCAGGCGATCCATCACGATCACCCGATGCGGCATGCCGTCGAAGAACCACAGGCCGTTCGGCACGTCCGAGCGTGGCTGGCCGAAGAACAGGCGCTGCGCGAAGTCGGTGCCGCTGGCGAGTTCGATCTCGCCCTCCTCCCGCTCTTCCGGGTAGCGGGTCAGCGCGTAGAAGCGTTCCCGGTCTTCGGCAGTGGCGCCGAGCAAGGTCGGGTTCGGGTTGAACCAGCGCAGCAGCCAGGCGTGGATGTCCGCCGCGCCGAGACGCCGGGCCTTCACGCCGGCATTCGCCAGCCCGCCGACGAGGCGGTCGCAGATCGTGGTCAGCGCCTGCTCGGGCGACTGGCCGCGCCGCGAGGCCGGGGCGGCGGACGTGCGGCGGTAGACCACCATGCGCACGCGCCGGACCTGGCCGCGCCACGGCAGGCGCGTCACCGTGGTGTCCTCGAACAGGCCACCCGGCTTGGCGATGGCCCGCAGGTGATGGGCGAAGAAGCGCAGGTAGAAGTCGCTGAACGCGCTGCCCTGCGCACGCGGCTGCAGGTAGTTCGCCAGGGAGCGCAGATAGTTGTCCCAGTCGGCCTCGTCCTGGGCGTAGAGCTGCACCACCCAAGGGTTGTCGTCCAACTCGTCGAAGGAGTCCTGCAGGGCGTTCTCCAGCGCATCGCGCGCCTGCCATAGCCAGGCCATCTCGCGGCCCTCGGTGCCGACCGGCGCCAGTTCGAAGAAGGCCGCCACCGACTGGCCGTCTTCCAGCAACATGCACTTGCTGCCGGGCAGGTACTCGACCCAGGGCAGCAAGTCCGCGAACGACGGCGCGACGCCATAGAGCGCATCGTGGTCGGCCTGGGTGGCCGGTCTGCGCCGGCCCCGGCCGAGCGCGCTGCCCGGCTCGGCGACACCCTGTGCCGCCAAGGCCGTTACGTGCCGTGCCCAGGCATCATCGGTCGCATCCGCGGCGTCAGCAGGCGATGCGCCGGGCTTGCGTGACCACCAGGCCATCAGTAGTCCTCCACGCGCTCGCCCGGCATCGCGTACTGCACGCGCTGGTAGAGCGGGAACACCGTGCTGTAGCCGGGCACCGGCACCGGGTCGGTGCCCGCCAGGTGCGGGAATACGTACATCACCAGGTCGGGGTTCGGCAGGCGGTGGAACTGGCGGTAAATCTCGTTCTGCGCGGTACGGGTGTAGCGCGCCTGCATGCCGGGCGTTGCCTGCACAGCGGCCTCGGTCAGCGGCCGGCGCAGGCCCTGGCGCGCATCGAGCAGTTGCCGGGCGGTTTGGCCGCCGCCCGCGCTGCCGCCGGTCTCCTGATGCCAGATGTCGAGCATGGTGCTGTCGCCGTGCGGCAGCAGCTTCTCCTTGCTGGTAGCGCAGCCGCCGAGCAGGGTGGCCGCCAGCAGCACGGCGGCCGCGTCAATCCAGATCCGAGGCATGGGCTTCTCCGGTGCGGTGGTGGACCCGACGCCCCTTGGCGTCGTAGTCGATGTCGAGCGGCTGCTCCAGATGCACGGCCACCCTGGCGCCAGGCTGCACGTAGACCGCCGCGAAGGCCTGGCCGTAGAGCTTGTTGACCCAATCGGCCATGTCGCGCACGCCGCCCGCGAGGATGCGGCCCATCGCTTCGTTGCCGCTGATGCCGACGGTGCCCAGCGAGCCGTTGCTGTTGGCGACCACGGCCACGCTGCCGTTGTCGGACTTGATGAGCGAGGCCGCGCCGGCGCCGGCCGCGGTGATGAGTGCCTGGCTGCCCAGGTACTGCTGGGCGTTGCTGCGCCGCTCGCCGCTGACGCAGGGAATGCCGTAGGGGTCGCTGATCCAGCCCAGGCCGCCTTGGATGCTGGCGCCGTTGTGCCCCGAGTTGCCGCCGCTGCTACTGCCCTTGCTGCTGTCCTCCGGCACCGTGCGGATGGTGCCGTCCTGGAACACGAACGTGACCGAGCGGATTTGCCCGCGCACGCACGAGAGGGTCCAGTCGCCCGAGGCCGTGCCGCTGACCACGGCGCCGGCGACGTCGGGGATGTCGATGCCGTTGGCCGTGAGGTTGTCCGGGCCGATCAGCACCTTGAACGGGTACGGGTCGTTGACGGTTCCATCGATCGGTACGCGCCCGATCAGCGCCGTCATGGCAATCGACCCCATGAGCGTGGAGTTCGACGGCACGGTGTACACGGCCCTCGTGGATGCGCCCACCGCGCGGCTGCCAACGTCGGCGACGGATTCCACCGTGGCCGACAGGCTTTTCTGGGCCGGCCCGAAGCTCGATGGAAAGCCCGGCGCTTTGCTCCCGCTCGTGGCGTCCACTTTGGCATCGTCGGGCTCGACCCACTGCGTGTTACTGGTGCCGCGGTCGAAGCGCTGGCCGTCACCCTCCTCCAGCCCCAGCCCGACGGGCAGGTCGGACGGGCCGCCCTTGCCCGCAAGGCCGTCCAGTTGCCGCTGCAGATCCTGCATCAGCCCCTCGGTCTGCTGCCTGTCGCTGGCCAC